>CAZJMM010000045.1:0-9152 GCA_964547155.1 uncultured Dehalococcoidaceae bacterium
ACAACTCCAGTACTGCCTGAGGTACTGGAGGCTATATTACCTTACTTTACTGATGCTTATGGCAATCCCCAATCCCTACATTCCTGGGGAGACAAAGCCAGAGAAGGCATAGAAAAAGCACGGGAGCAAGTGGCTACTCTCATCAGCGGTAATGCTGAAGAGATAATCTTTACTTCCAGCGGCAGCGAAGCCAATAATTTGGCTATTAAAGGACTGGCTCAAGGCCAAATTAGCAAAGGCAAACACATAATTGTCTCCACTATCGAACATTTCTCAGTACTCAACGCTGCCCGGACTTTAGAAAAGGCCGGCTTTGAACTCACTGTAATACCCGTGGATAAATTTGGGCTCGTTGACCCTGATGAAATAGCCAGAAACGTCAGAAAAGACACCATACTGGTATCTATTATGCATGCCAACGGAGAAGTGGGCACTGTAGAACCCATCGCCGAAATAGGTAAAAAAATGAAAGAGGCTGGGGTACTTTTCCATACTGATGCTGTTGCCAGCACTGGCAACATACCAGTGGCTGTTAAAGAGTTAGCAGTAGATGCTTTGAGCTTAGCTGGAAACCAGTTCTACGGTCCCAAGGGTTCGGGTGCCTTATGGGTACGCAAGGGTCTGCGCCTCATTCCCCTAATGGACGGAGGTATACAGGAAGGGGGTCGAAGACCTGGGACAGAGAATGTCCCAGCCATTGTCGGTTTAGGTAAAGCTGCCGAAATAGCCAAAAGAGATATGCCTTCCCGAACCAAAGAAAATACCCAACTGAGAGACAAGTTAATCAACGGCGTATTGACCAGAATCGACCACACTTTGCTTACGGGGCATCCTACCCAACGCTTACCTCATCACGCCAGCTTCTGCATAGAGTTTATTGAAGGTGAAGCTATGCTCATGCTGCTCAATAGTCAAGGTATCGCTGTTTCCAGCGGCTCAGCCTGTACTTCCCGGGCTCTAAAAGCTTCCCATGTCCTTATCGCCATGGGTATCTCTCATGAAGTCGCTCAAGGGTCTCTGATGCTCACCCTCGGCTTAGGTAATAATGAAGAAGACATAAACTATGTCTTAGAGAAATTGCCGCCTATCGTTGACAGGCTGCGCAAAATGTCGCCCCTTTATGCCAAATTTCTCAAAGGACAAAAGGAGTAAAGTAAAATGCCAATATATAGTGAAAAGGTGATGGACCATTTTATGAATCCCCGCAATGTCGGGGAAATCAAGGACGCCGATGGCATTGGCGAAGTCGGTAACCCTGTCTGCGGCGATATGATGACTTTCTATATTAAGGTGAAAGACAATCGTCTGGAAGATGTCAAATTTCAGACTTTTGGCTGCGGCGCTGCTATCGCTGTCTCCAGCATAGTCAGCGAGATGGCGATAGGTAAGACTTTAGAGGAAGCCTTGACTATCACCCCCAGTCTAGTAGCCAAAGAATTAGAAGGGCTACCTAAGAACAAGTACCATTGCTCCAACTTAGGAGCCCAGGCATTGCGGAAAGCAATTCGGGACTATACCAAAAAGAAAGGAATAACCATTAAAGGTCTGGAAGAAAAAGAAGGAGAAGAACATGAAGAAGGAGAAGAAAGCTAAAGAAGGAAGATGCCTTTGTCCATACTGTGAGGAGGAGTTGACTATTTCCTACGCCGCTTTCTGCCAACCATGTGGAGTAGTCTTCCGACGCTGCCTAAACTGCGGAATAACAGTATTAGACAGAGAAGCTACTCAATGCCCTAAATGTGGCAAAACACTAAAATAGGAAGTATAAAATGGCTGAGAAAGAAAAGGTTAAGCCCTATAAGGCAAGCAATCTTGGCGTAGGGGGTTTGGAAACGGTAGACGATACATCTTCAAAGAGGGCACATCAAGTTTTGGACTGCATAGGCTTGTACTGTCCGATGCCAGTTCTAAATACCAGACAGGCTATGGATAAGCTAACTGTAGGTGAAACATTGGAAGTGCTGGCAGATGACCCGGCTGCTGAGCCTGATATTAAGTCCTGGGCCAAGCGCACAGGGCAGAAAATACTGCTGATAGAAAAGACTAGTGAAGGTTTAAGGTTTTTAATCCAGAAAATTAAATAGGAGGTCTACAGTGGCAAATAAGAAAAAACATATCCTTTATGTTCAAACAAGCGGTGTCGATACTCCAAAGCGCCTGTACTCGCCTTTCGTGCTCGGCACGACGGCAAAGGCGATGGATATTGACGCAACCATATATTTCCTGGGGTTGGGAATCACAGTGGTGAAGAAAGGTATGGCGGAAACAGTTAAGGAAGGCGACTTCCCCACCCTTAAGGAGATAATGGACCAAGCACTACAAGCTGGCGTTAAACTAATGGTCTGCGAACAGAGTACCCAGCTGCTCCGTCTTAACAGGGGAGACTTCATACCGCAAGCAGAGATAGTTGGGGCAGCCACACTCAATGACCTAGTTCTTGATGCTGACGGGACTATGTGGTTCTAGTCTCCTTTCCGATGAAATAGGCACAAAAGAAGATATGCCCAACTGGTGCAAGACGATCGGCAATGAATTCTTGGGCATCCTCGACGACAAGGGAGTCTATCACGTCTTTGTGAGGAAGATAGGAGAATACATACGTGAAAATAGAACTAACTAAGGGAGTCTACTGGGTAGGGGCTGTGGATTGGAATATCCAGGAGTTTCATAGCTATACCCTCCACCATGGCACTACTTACAATGCCTATCTCATCATTGATGACAAAATTGCCCTCATTGATACTGTTAAGCCTCCTTTTTATGAGGAAATGCTACAGCGAATTACCGAAGTCGTAAGTCCTACCAAAATCAACTATGTTATTGCTAATCATGCCGAGATGGACCATTCGGGCGCTCTACCCCTTCTCATGAAAGACGTACCCGAGGCTACTGTCATTCCTTCACGCCGGCATGGTGAATTGGGCTTGACCAAGACTTTTCACCATGACTGGAAAGTAATGCCCGCAGATGAGACCAGTGAAGTATCCTTGGGTAAAAGGAAACTAAAGTTTTTCCCCATACCCATGCTCCATTGGCCTGACTCCATGGCTACTTATCTTGTAGAAGATGCCATCCTCTTCCCCAATGATGCCTTCGGACAGCACTTCGCCAGTGCCACAAGATTTGATGATGAAGTTGACCTAAATCTAATGATGGCTGAAGCCACCAGATATTATGCTACCATCCTCATGCCCTTTGGTAAGTTAATTCTTCAAGCTATAGACAAGCTAAAGGGGCTAAAGATAAATACCATCGCCCCGAGCCACGGTATCATCTGGCATTCCAATCCTCAGAGAATTATTGATGCCTATATCACCTGGGCTAAAGGAGAGACCAAGAAGAAAGCATTAGTAATTTACGAGACTATGTGGGGCAGCACTGAGAAAATGGCTAAGGCTATAGTGAAAGGCATTGTCAGCGAAGGAGTAGAAGTGGAACCTTATAATCTAACTGTTTCCGACCGAAGTGACGTCATTGCCCAAGTTCTCACGGCTAAAGCTCTTATAGTTGGCTCCGCTACCCATAATAATGACATCCTGCCTAATATGGCTGCCTTCCTTACTAACCTAAAAGGCTTAAAACCTTCAGGTAAAATTGGGGCTGCTTTCGGGTCTTACGGCTGGGGAGGAGGTGCTGTAAAGACCATTGAGAACATGCTGAAAGAAATGGGAGTCGATTTAGTCGAGCCCAGTATCTCGGTACAATTTGTCCCCAACTCAGAAACCTTGGAGCAATGCTTCGAACTTGGCAAAGCCATAGCCAAGAGAGTCAAGAGTCAATCTTAGACAAAATAAACCGAAGGAGGTAAACCTTGCCAGCTAAGTGGAGATGTACTGTTTGTGGTTATATTCATGTAGGAGAGGAACCACCGGATGAATGCCCGGTGTGCGGAGCACCCAAAACAGCTTTTGAGAAGATAGAAGATTAGTAGCGTTTATCATCATTGCGAGGAGTACAGTTACGAACCAATGACCATCGAAGAAATACTAAGGCAAAATCATACTGTTGCCATAGTTGGACTTTCAGATAAACCGGACCGCCCGAGCCATATGGTAGCTAAACATCTGAAAGAACGTGGCTACCGTATTATCCCGGTAAACCCTCAGACCAAAGAGATGTTAGGTGAAGTCAGTTATCCAGACTTACTGTCCATACCTCATCCAGTGGATGTAGTAGATATATTCCGCCGCTCTGAAGATGTACCCCCCATTGTTGACCAAGCCATAAAAATAGGCGCGAAGGTTGTCTGGATGCAGGAAGGAATAATTAACGAGGAGGCAGCCAAAAAAGCCAGGGAAGCTGGTCTTGAAGTGGTCATGGACAAATGTATGAAGAAAGAGCATGAAAAGATGAGCCGGGAAATAGCCTGAGTCTAAGTGTCAGACTATTTTTGAGGCTAGGGAGGTAATTATGAAGGTTTTAATTGTTTATTACTCTATGCATGGTCATGTTCACCGTATGGCAGAAGCCGTGGCTCAAGGTGTCAAAGAGGTGGAAGAGATAGAAGTAGAAATGCGCCGTGTCCCAGAGACTCTACCCAAAGAGGTTCTGGAAAAAACCGGCGCTCTGGAAGCTCAGAAGTCCTTTGCTTATATCCCAATAGGCACTGTGGATGAATTAGCGGCTGCAGATGCCATCATATTCGGCACACCGACACGATTTGGAAATATGTGTGGGCAGATGCGTCAGTTCCTCGATGCCACCGGACGCCTCTGGGCTCAAGGAGCCCTTGCTGGCAAAGTAGGCAGTGTCTTTACTAGTTCTGCCACCCAACACGGAGGGCAAGAATCTACTATCCTCAGTTTCCATACTACACTCCTCCATCATGGAATGCTCATTGTTGGTCTACCTTACCTTTTCCAGGGTCAAACGCGCCTGGATGAGATTACTGGCGGTTCACCCTACGGTGCCTCAACCATTTGTGGGGGTAGAGGAGAACGTTTCCCTAGTGAGAATGAATTAGCCGCCGCCCGGTTTCAGGGAAAGTATGTGGCGCTGGTGGCAACCAGGCTGGCACCATACCGGAAAGAAATAATTGATGCCTTGAGCAAACCAAAATCGTAAAGCCGACGTCTCTCCCTTCTTCACCCAAAACCAGCAAAAAATCAATAGAGGTGCATTATTTGTGGATTGGAGACAAATATTGTGAGAGGAGCAAGTGTCTAACCAAGAAGCCAAGACCGTATCCGATGTCATTATCGCGCAATTGGCTGCCTGGGGAGTGGAACACATTTTTGGGCTCCCCGGCGATACCAATTTAAGACTGATAGAAGCTGTCAGACGGCAGGACAAAGTAAAACTTATTCGCGTGCGCCATGAAGAAGTAGCTGCCTTAGCCGCTTCAGCCTATGCCAAGCTCACTGGCAAGATAGGTGTCTGCTTGACCATTGCCGGTCCCGGAGCTACTAACCTAATCACAGGGCTTTACGACGCCAAAATGGATCGAGCTCCAGTCTTAGCCATAACCGGACAGGTGAAGCTGCCCTATATTGGTCCAGGAAGTTTTCAGGAGATTGACCAAGATGCCCTCTTTGAGCCCGTGTCGGTCTTCAATAAAGCCATCAATTCTAAAGAGCAAACTGTTGAACTGGTTACCTTAGCTCTAAAGCACGCCTTGACCGGACGAGCCGTTGCCCACTTGGCTGTCCCCAAGGATACGCAGATACAACCCTTAGAAACAAAAGTGCCACCATTGACAGGGCACCTTCCTGATTTTTCTATCCAGCCCTCCCCCCAAGCTATTGACCAAGCTGTCCGCTTAATAGACAAATCCCAGAAGTCAGTAATAATTGCTGGCTGGGGTGCGAGAGAAGAAAACCAAGCCTTACTCCAGTTAGCCCAAAAGATTACTGCTCCTGTAGCCACCACTTTTCGGGCGAAAGGTATCATCCCTGAAAATCACCCTTTGTCTTTAGGAGTACTGGGAGATGTGGGCACTCCCCAAGCTCGCCAGTTTGTTAACGAAGCCGACTTACTCCTCGTTTTTGGTTCCTCTTTCTCTGATAAAACCAATATTCCAACTCAGATACCAATCATTCAGGTCGACATTGACCCCATTCATATTGCCAAAATTCATCCGATAACCTTAGGCTTATGGGGTGACTGCGCCTTAGTTTTGCCCCAACTAACGGCAAAGGTAGTCCCTAAGAGGAATGAGGCAAGGCTTCAGGACATTAAACTGGCTAAACAGGCCTGGTACCAGGTACAGGAAAAGGGGGGTGACCCTGAAGCTATCCCTATCCGTCCACCTTATATTATGAAAGTCTTAGAGCAGGTATTGCCTGATGATGCCATCATCTCCTTAGATGTGGGAGATAACGCCTTCTGGTTTGGGCGAAATTTTGAAATCACCCACCAGAAACTCCTCATGTCTGGTTATTTAGCCACTATGGGCTTTGGACTGCCGGGAGCCTTGGCTGCCAAAATAGTCTCCCCGGACAAGTCCGCTATCTGCCTTACCGGCGACGGTGGTTTCACTCAGGTAATGGGAGACTTCCTCACTGCCGTGGAGAATGATTTGCCAATTACAGTGGTGATACTTAATAACCGGGAATTAGCCATGATAACCGTGGAGCAAAAGGTGGAGGGTTACCCCAAATTTGCCACAGACTTAACCAATCCGAATTTCAAAGACTATGCCGAGTCTTGCGGTGGAGTCGGCTTTAAAGTAGACAGACCCGAAGAACTAAGAACAGCATTAGAAGCAGCCCTGAGGGCAAAGAAGCCCGCTATTGTTGATATTAATACTGACCCGAGACGCTTTTAATGGCATGCCCCTCATAAATCGAGGACAGAAGGTGAAAATAGATGGCTAAATCCGAGACAGCTAAGTCGTCAACCACAAACAAACAGACTATCCGGGTTACCGGAATGCACTGTGCTTCCTGTGCCATCACCATAGAAGAGTCCTTAAAAAAGGTTAAGGGGGTTTCCAAAGCCGCGGTAAACTTCGCTACTGAAAAAGCCTATGTTGAATATGACCCCGCCAAAACATCAACCAAAGAATTAGAAAAAGCTATTCAGCAGGTAGGCTACGATGTCTTAAAAGAAGAAATCCCTGGACAGCTCCAGCTCCTTCAATTGAAAGTCATCGGCATGGATAACCCCCACTGCTTGGGCACAGTAGATGCAGCTCTAAAAACTGTCAAGGGCATAGTCTCCAAAGAGCTTTTTGTTAACGAACGAGCCAAGATAGTCTTTGACCCAGCCATAACCAACGCTGAGACGATCAAAAAGACCATCACAGAAGCCGGCTATATGCCTATTGAGGAAAGCACTCCTATTGACCGTGAAGCCGAAGCCAGGGAAAAGGAAATCAGGACTTTACGAGTCAAGTTTTTCCTATCTTTAGTCTTTGCTATACCTCTAACTTACTTTGCTATGGGTCATCATATTGGTCTACCCATCCCCACCATCATCAAACACAATATGGCTCTTGCCCAGTTCTTGTTAACCACACCGATTATGGTCGCTGGCTACCAGTTCTTTACCCTCGGCATTAAGGCTGTAATCAGAAGCAGAGCTGCTACCATGGATACTTTAGTAGCCCTGGGTACAGGAACAGCTTATGTTTATAGCTTAGCCATCTCGGCACTAATCTGGACTGGCAATCCCAATTACAGCATTGACAACATCTATTATGAAGTTGCCGGCTTACTTATCCTGTTTATCCTTCTGGGCAGGATGCTGGAAGCCGTGACCAAAGGCAGGACTTCCCAGTCCATACGCAAACTCCTCGGACTTCAAGCTAAGACAGCTACCGTAATCAGAAATGGCGAAGAGCAACAAATTCCTGTAGAGCTGGTGCAGGTTGGTGATATCGTCATCGTCAAGCCCGGGGAAAAAATTCCGGTGGACGGTCTCTTAATAGAAGGGCATTCGTCCGTTGATGAGTCCATGCTTACCGGGGAAAGCATTCCTGCGGAGAAAACGGTGGGGGATGAGGTCATTGGAGCCACCATAAATAAGACCGGTAGCTTCAAATTCAAAGCTACTAAAGTGGGCAGGGATACTGTCCTGGCTCAAATTGTCAGGCTAGTGGAAGAAGCCCAAGGGAGCAAAGCTCCTATCCAGAGGATAGCTGACCGAATATCAGCCTACTTCGTCCCGACCGTATTGGGCATCAGTCTTGTGGCTTTCCTTGTCTGGTATTTCCAAGGTTTAGGGCTGGCTTTTGCTCTGACGGTATTCATTGCCGTGATTATTATTGCCTGTCCCTGCGCCCTGGGTTTAGCTACACCCACAGCCATCATCGTTGGCACCGGTCTTGGGGCTGAGCGTGGCATACTAATCAAAAGTGCCGAAACCTTAGAACGAGTCCACGAGACAGACACTGTTGTCTTTGATAAGACCGGCACCCTTACTAAGGGCAAGCCCCGAGTGACCGATGTCCTCCCCTTGAATGGTGATACTGCTACCGTCTCAAAGTTAGCTGCTATCGCCGAAAAAAGGTCAGAGCACCCCTTAGGTGAAGCCATAATTAATGAAGTTAAAAGCAAAGACATCCCTATTCCTGATGCTGAAAGTTTTGAGGCTATTCCAGGGAAAGGGATAATAGCTAAATATGATGGCAGTACCATTCTCTTAGGCAATAGAAAGCTTTTTGCCGATAAAGGACTAAAAGAACTGCAAAATCTAGAGCCAGAAATAAGCAAACTTGAGGAGCAAGGAAAAACAGTGGTTATCTTGGCGGTAGATGGACAGTTCAAAGGCATCATTGCTGTAGCTGACACCATTAAAGAATTCGCTTCAGAAGCAGTGCATAGACTCCAGGAGAGGGGTAAAGAAATAATAATGATTACCGGTGATAACCGCAAAAGTGCTCAAGCTATTGCTGCCCAGCTTGGCATAAATAGAGTACTGGCTGAAGTCTTGCCCCAAGACAAAGCCAGAGAGATAAAGGCATTGCAAGGAGAAGACAAAAAAGTGGCTATGGTGGGGGATGGTATTAATGATGCCCCGGCTTTAGTCCAGGCTGATGTTGGCATTGCTATTGGGTCAGGTACCGATGTAGCCATAGAATCGGGAGACATCGTACTGGTAAGAGAAGACTTGAGGGACGTAGTTATAGCCATTGAACTAAGTAGCTACACCATGAGGAAAATTAAACAGAACCTTTTCTGGGCTTTCTTCTACAACTCTCTCGGTATCCC
>CAZJMM010000046.1:0-4818 GCA_964547155.1 uncultured Dehalococcoidaceae bacterium
TTTGAAGGAGACTCCCTGGAAGGAAGATATTGGTTGTCCAAAAGCACTCCTGCTACCGGTGTAAGCGATTGCTTCTTCTAAACTCGCTTGTGCTGAGCCTAACACGGCTAACGTCAACAAAACCCGGGAAGTGTCAAAGTATTCCATCAGGATATAGAATCCTTTGCCTTCTTCGCCGATCAAATAGCTTGCCGGGATGCGTGCCTCGGCGAGGGAAACATCGCCCCGCCCTATGGATTCCCAGCCCAGGTCAGGGATAACGGAACGAGTTATCCCTGGAAGTTCGAAGGGGACGAGAAAGGAACTTATGCCCCGTATTTTGGCTTGAGGGTCGGTCTTGGCAAAGACTATAGCGGCATCGGCTAAAGTGCCTAATGTGGCTGAATTTTTATCAGCATTAATAACATAGTAGTCGCCTTGTTTTACTGCCGTCGCTTTTAAAGCACCTATGTCTGAGCCGGCTTCAGGCTCGGTTGCTGCCAGGCAAACGACCTTATCCCCAGAGGTTATCTGGGGGAGCCATTCTTTTAGCACCTTTTCCGGTGCTTTAGCGATAAAGGAGCCAGCCATGGCACTTAGCACTATGAATAGGGTTGCATCGCTGTCCGCTCTACCTACTTCCTCCATGGCAATACCAATAGTGATGGCATCACTACTCTGCCCCCCATACTTTTCGGGGATGTTTAAACCTAAAAGTCCAAGAGTTGCCATTTCCTTGACCAGCTCTCTGGGAAACTGCTTCTGTCTGGCGCGTTCCTTTACGCCCGGGGCAAGCACTTCCTTCGCAAACTTCCGCACTTCTCTGCGGAACATGTTATGGGTCTCTGTAAATGGCAACATTTTTTAAACCTCCGTATTGTATTAGCAGTCCAGACCTCGAGAGACAGTGCCCATCATCGTAGCCTCGAACTACCTCTTTGATTTGGCAAGGGATGTCTCTGTGTCTGCATTAATAATAATGGTTCATGGAGGACAATTCAAGACCGTGTAAATGAGACACCGTGGTATTATGTCAGTTGTATGGTCTGCTTGCCTAAGAGGTATAATTCACTATAAAATGGACTTAAGAATAAGCTTCACAGGAGGTGAGTTGTGAGCAAAACAAACGAGAATTTGCAATTTGCTTTTGCCGGAGAAAGCCAGGCTAATCGCAAGTATCTGTTTTTTGCTGAGAAGGCTGATGAGGAAGGTCATAAGCAGATAGCGCGCTTATTCCGTGCTGCAGCCGATGCGGAGACAGTCCATGCTCGTAACCATCTAAAGGTTATGAAGGGAATAAAGTCGACCAAAGACAATCTACTGGCTGCCATTAATGGTGAGAATCATGAATTCACTGAAATGTATCCCGCTTTTATAAAACAGGCTGAAGCCGAAGGTGAAAAGGAAGCGAAGGACAGCTTTGACTTGGCAAACAAAGTTGAGCAAATTCACCACCATCTGTATAGGACAGCTCTAAGTATGCTTGAAAAGGGTCAGGCTATAGGAGATAAGCCCTTCTATGTCTGCCAGTACTGCGGCAACACTGTTGAGAGTGAAGCTCCCGAAAGATGCCCTATTTGTGGCGCGCCTAAGAGAATGTTCAAACGTATCGATTAGTATGCCTTTATTGGCTGTTCTAAGCCTGTCCACTGAGTGAAAGGGGAGTAGGTGAATTGCTATTCAGTTTTAATCTGTGTGCTTTTGTTGTTTCTGGTCTTAAACGCGGGTTGTCGGGGCGAGCAAGAAGCACAACAAGTTACTCTGGAGCAGTTGTTTTCCAATCCTCACAAGTACAATGGGGAATATGTGATCACGGAAGGTTTCTACTTCGGTGGATTTGAGGTTATTGTCTTGAGCGAAAATTTAGAGTACTCAGGATATGCCGAAGGGCATCTCATACCCAAAGGCAGGATGCTTTGGCTTGAGGGTGGAATACCCAAGGAAGTCTATGACAGACTCTACTCTCAGCAAACGATGGGTCCTCTTGAGCGTTATGGGAAAATCAGGGTGGAGGGCAAATTTGAATACGGAGGGAAATACGGACACCTGGGAGGGTATAATTATCAGATAACTCCTTCCCAGGTCGACCTTCTGCCCTGGTCTCCACCAGAAGAATACCAATGAATATGTTCCCCCATACCTGCTCTGCTGGTTCTGTTGTTTAATCCTATCGACTGACTCTCGGTTCGACGGGTGAGTACCAAACACCACTTCTGGTGTACATGGGTTGCCCAGATGCTCTTACTTGCGGTGGCTCTTCATATGAAAAATCACTGCCAAACTTGTGAGTTACCTCGTTTTCCAGTCTGGTAGCGCCTATTTCTGACTCTCTAAAAAGTGCCGATTCAGCAGTCTTCCTGTAATAGGTTCGGAGCAGGAAAGCAAGAAGTTCATCATAAGTAACTGGTCTGTTCAGTTCTTGGTAAAGACGGTCTAACTGCTCCTTAGTCTCCTGTGTTATCTTGAATCTGATTGTCAGAGTATTATTCATAATTGGTTTTGATTACCTCCTTTTGGGCATTAGCGGTCATTATAACACCCGTGGTTAATGGGGGTGCAACATACTATTTGGATTAACTGTTGTCGGAAAATCAAAAGCCTGCCTCTATTTCTTCCACGCCAAACTGGGCACAGACTATTGAAAATTCGCCGTTATTTTCTTGGAGGTATATTCTTACCCTTTTGCCTTCGTGAAGTATTGGTTGGTCTTCTACCCATTGACTGATGTCTCCGACAGTACCCCCGGGGGTTACAATCTGCAATTCTTTTTCTCCAAGGGGAGTTCCTTTAACATACTTTTCAATGGACAAGTTGGAATAAGTGAAGATAGAAGTCTGGTCTTCGTCCCACTTACTTTCCACCTTGACTACAGTACCCTCAATTATGTAATCAGCAATGTTGCTGATGTAATTTCTATCCCCGCATTCCACCCTGAGCATACCAGCACCACCCGATTGCTTTACTATTATCTTGCCGTCTGGTGTTGGGGCGTGGGCTTCTTGGTTAACACATGCTCCAGTTAGCAGAACCGCACAACTCAGCAGCACAGGCACAAAATATAATCCTGCTCTACTTATCTTGAATCTCCTTCTCAAATTGCGTCACTTAGTACAACGATAAAAATGTTGCTGGAGTTTATAAGAAAAAGTCAGGATGACTTTAATGGTCAACTTCCTGCTTGGTCAAAGTGAAATTATATGGAAATTTGACGATTTTTTGTGGTGTAGCACTATTAGCCTATTGACATTGTGCTCAAAATAGTTTATTTTGGATATAAATGAATATAAAAAGGAGGTGAATAAATGCAAGCCTATTGTGTCAAGTGCCGCAAGAAGAGAGAAATGTCCAACCCCAGAAACGTAGTCCTGAAGAACAAGAGACCGGCAGTTCAGGGTGTCTGCCCCGTTTGCGGCACCAAGATGTTCAGAATAGGTAGACCCTAAAACCACCATTATTAGAGACTGTGAAAAGCCAGGTATCCGTACTCAGATACCTGGCTTTTCAATTTATAGGGAAAAGAACCCCCTCCCGTCCTTCCGATACATGTAGAAGTACCGCTGGCTATGTAGGTATGATGACTTACAAAAAACCAAGTATAATGCGAGTAATGGATAGAATAAACCTGGACAAGGTTAACTATTTTACCCTGCGCAAGCAGCACCTGACAGACGATTCCCAAATTGACGATATCGTTCAGATAACAAGCGATATATCCGGTCTGCATGCTACCGGTGCACAGGAACCCTACCTCGCCCTCTTCGCTAGAACACGGCATTTTGTCAAAGAGCAATTGGATAATGAGCTGTACGTCGAGAGAAGCTTGGGGAAGATTCGCTGCATGCGAGGTACTCTCTATATTCTGACCAAAGAAATGATTTCTGTGGCTCATGCCGCTACTAAGCCCGTGGTAGAAAAACTTTCCCGGCGGTACGCAGAGTTTCGTGGCGTCTCAGCGGACAAGTACCAAGAAATTTCAAAGTTAATCTTGGAACTGTTAAGAAGCAAGGAAATGACCGTCGCTGAAATCAAGGTCAAACTAAAGACACGGCTGCATCTGTCTGCCGTGCTAAACTTGATGTGCGACCAAGGGCTCTTGCTACGCGTTCAAAAGGGGAACGGTTGGGAATCAAAAAACTACAGATATGCTGTTTTCAAGGAATACCTCAAGGACGTTGATTTAGACGACCTCAGTGAGATTGAGGCTATAACCAGGTTAGTAGCCGATTATTTGAAATCATTTGAACCGGCGACTGAAGCTGATATTGCCTGGTGGACCGGCTTGAATAAGGCTAAAGTACGAGAAGCTTTGAAAAGGTTAAGCGAACAAACAACTCATTTGAGTATTAAAGAACTTGATGGCGACTTTATTGTTCTACGTAGAGACTTAGATTTAATGGCAAACATTGAGCCTACTGACAAGCCCGCGGTAAACCTGTTACCAACACTTGACTCTTATCTTATGGGATACAAGCTAAGAGAGAGGTATCTGCAACCTGAGCACTATGACAGAATCTTTGACCGGTCGGGCAACGCTACCTCCACTATCTTAGTTGACGGTAGAATCATGGGAGTCTGGGATTTCTTTGATGGTACAAAGTTCAAAGTGTTCCTGTTCGAGGAAACAAAGGACGAGATACGACAACAAATACATTTGAAGGCGCAAGAAATGGGTCAATTTATCGCTGGTAGTAAAGTAGAAATCCAATATGTTTCCTCGATGACCTCATTGACGCAGAGAACTGCCGGCGGATTTATGTCGCCTCTTAAGGGCAGCAAGGAATGAAGTGAAAATGACCAATTCCAATGCAAAGAAGGTACAGCCCGTTAAATTCTATTCTA
>CAZJMM010000046.1:4828-9112 GCA_964547155.1 uncultured Dehalococcoidaceae bacterium
ATCGGCTGTTGTGGCTTAGATTGCGGCTTGTGCCCGAGATACTATACGGCTGGTACTTCAAGATGTCCCGGGTGCTGCGGTCCCGATTTCTTTAATAAGCACCCTTCCTGTGCATTTATCACCTGCTGCGTTAAGAAAAAGGGGTTAGAAGTCTGTGCCCAGTGCGCTGAATTCCCCTGCCCAAGATTTGAGGGCTGGACAGGAGATAGTGATAATATCCCTGACTCTTTCCTAACTCATAAAAAAGCCGCGCCCAATCTTAACTTTATCAAAGAACACGGGATAGAGGAATTCATTGGGCAGCAGAAAAAGCGAATTGAATTGCTTCAGACAATGCTGGAAGAGTTTGACGAAGGGAGATCTAAGAGCTTCTATTGTATTGCAGCAACCTTGCTTCCTGTAACGGACTTAGAAGCGTCATTAAATGAGGCTAAGCAAGAAATAGACAAGCTCTGCATCGTTACTGATGATATCAAGACAAGGGCTAACATTCTGAGGAAGTTCCTAAACGGCTTTGCCGGTGAAAGAGAGATTGAATTGAGGCTAAGAAGCAAGGATTGATAGCTTCTTGGAAGAAGCCGGGTATTTCTTAGGATATGCTCCTACATTTTGACCAACGTAGAGTGAAGTGGAGGTATTGCACTAATACTTTGAAGCCCCTAATTCCTCCATCCTTCCTTTTACCAGGAACACCACGCGTTCGCAGATATTAGTTGCCCTGTCGGCAGCACGCTCAAGGTTGTGCCCAACCCAAATGAGATGGGTGGCACGGTTAATTGTCTTTGCGTCGAGCGCCATAAAGGTAAGAAGTTCGCGGAAGACTTGCTCATTGAGAGCGTCCACGGTGTTATCCAGGCTGATGACCTGCATTGCCAATTCCACATCACGGTTTGTGAAAGACTGGAGACTTTTATTGACCATCTCAATGACAATCTCCGCCATTCGTGGGATATCAATGAGTGGTTTCAAAGGTGGCTCATCACCGATTAGGACCGCAATCTTGGCGATTCCTTCGGCATAGTCACCGATTCGCTCCAGTTCGGTTATGATGTTAAGCACGGTGACTATGACACGCAGGTCAATCGCTGCAGGCTGCTTGGTAGCCAGAAGCTCAATACACTTGTCTTCTATATTGAACCGCTGCTCATTAATCTTGGAGTCCTCAGCAATCACCTGGTGTGCCAAAGTTAAGTCCCGTTTTTTCAATGCTTCAAGAGCGCGGTCTACTGCTTTCGTGACCATGCTACCCATAGTCAAGACATCGTCTTGAACTTTCCGCAGATGTTTGTTAAAAGTCGCCTCTGTCTCCATTATAGTTACCTCCTTAATGACTCCATGCCTAATGCACCCAACGGGTTTAGAAACGACACACCTTTAGTCTGGTAGCTCAGGCATACTTGAGAGCCACGCCTTCCAATACATTCGCTACATCTTCGCACCTATCGGTTGCACTCTCCATATGCTCATAAATCTCGCGCCATTTGATAATGTGAGCAATATCTGTTGACTCAGCAAAAAGTTCAACCGACGCCGATTGATATACCTTGTCTGCCACATTCTCCAGGCGATTAATCTCCGTGCACCGCTTAAGAATCTGCTTTTGGTCAACACGAGGACGCAGCTCAAATATGGCAGTTTCCACCTCGGTCACTGCCTGCACGATAATATCGGCTAACTCCTTAGCCCTATTACTAGGGCGGTCTACCTTGTAGAGCAGCATGGCATCGGCGGCTGAATGGATGAAGTCAGCCACATCGTCCAGGGATTGAGCCAGCAGAGTAACATCCTCCCGGTCAAACGGGGTTACAAAGGTACGGTGTAATTCCCGGGTAACCAGATGGGTGATAGCATCTCCTTGGTGCTCGAGGTCAGTTATTACACCCACTCTTTCTGGGACATTTTCCCAGATGTTGATGACATCTCTTAGCTGCTGAGCCATTTTGAGTGCATTCTGAGCGCTCTGCTCAAAAAGAGCAAAAAACTTCTCCTCTTTGGGAACAAGAGAAAACTTAAACAGCTAAACTCCTCCTTTCACTTCCGTTTTCATTTTAGGCTGGCAACAGATAATAGTCAAACCAGTAATAAGTAGCTACAGAGGGGAAGTTTTTGCAGACTGGGACATCTTAACCCACCACCGCCTGTCTAAGCGAATGCTCTGAGAAAACAGGTTCACAACCTTCGGGCTGCCAGCTCGAGGCTAAGGGATAGTTACCAAAAATTAATTGCAAGACGGAGGTTTTGACCGAGGATCATGAGGTGATTCCCGGACTCTGTGCCGTGGGGACTGATGCGTGTTCGATATACGGTGACAGCTATGTGTTTGTTCTACAGGTGGAATACGATGGGCTTTGCCTTGAATAGAGGGCGCATTGCTGGGGAAAATGCTTTAGAATAGGTAAAATCTATCGGTAAATAACCATTTACTCCGAGAGCCAGAAAATGTTGATATCTAAATTAAATAGTAGTTTGTTTTTTCCTTTCTATAAACATAGCCATAAGGGGTATTATTAGAGCAATTAGAGCGGCAATAAGAAAAGTAATATCTAGACTAGTGAGCTGAAAGAACAACCCCAATATTGGAGACGCAATCGTCATTCCTAAAGGGATCATTGTACCCTGTATCGCCATAAAGCCTGCACGGTGTTCCAAAGGAGTTACCTGTGATGCTATCATATTAAGGCTAGGCAAGTTCAATCCGTGGGCTATTCCAAAAATCACTGTTGGCAATAAATAGAGCCACAAATTAGGCATCACAGGAACAATTGCCGTAGCAAAGGCATATATAATAAAGGCAACCACAATTAGAGATGCCGACGAAAACCGTTTGCCAAGCCTTCCTATTTGTGAAGATGTGATAGCAGTAATAAGTCCTATTGTAGAAACAAATACCCCTATTGTAAAAGGATTAGCATTAAAGCGATTTCCTACCATAATGGTAAAATAGGTAAGAAAACCTCCATAAAGTAGTATGTAGGTTATCACAGTCGCTGAAAAAAGCCATACTACCTTCCAGCTTTTCAAGTAATGCAGAGCATCCCCTAAATAATCGCTTATATTTTGCACACTCTTTGGCTCAGGACAGTGCAGAAAAACAAGGGCTACAACACCAAGAGGTATCGACAATAGAAAGAACAAAAAGGGAAAGCTCCAGTCTACGCCAGCCAATATACCACCTAGGACAGGATAAATAATATAACCTATATACATAACTGTATTATTGAACCCCATAGCCTCGTTTCGCTTATGTCCAGAGAAAAGGTCACTGATAATGGTAATGCTAACGCTTGGTAAAGGTGCACCTCCTATACCCTGTAATATCCGCAAGATTAAGAGTGATTCAAAATCAGGTGCCAACGCACAAGCTCCTCCAAATATGCCAAATAGCATAAGTGAAGACACTAGTAATCTTTTCCTACCTAGTCGATCAGCAATAATGCCACCTAACGGCGCAAACAAAAAGCAAGGAAGAGTAAACACGGTAATGAGTAGCCCTACGCTTTGTTCCGTAATTCTAAATGTCTTCACTATCTCTGGAAAAGCGGGAACAATTGCGGCTACTGACATCATTACAATTAGTCCTACGCTACAAACAATTTGAAAGTTATGGTTGTGATAGATATTATTTTCTTCCATAGGAAACTTCTCAGCCTAACCGTCGCCCCCAGTGAGCCTCTCCCTCAGTACCTTCAGGTTCAGCACGTCCTCCCTGTTGTACTCAAGCAGCAGGGAGAGGGCATTCCGGTCGCCGTACTCTTTATATCTGAACCACAGGATGACCGCATGATATCCGCTCACCCCCTGAAGTCTCCTGGGGATCTCCAGCCGCCGCTCGACTGCCTTGAAGCCACCGTACAGGTTCCTCCTCCAGCAGTCGTACATGAGGTCGCAGTGGTGAAAGTGGGTTTCAAGGTTTACACCGAGAAAAGCTCTGATGAAGGGCAGGTCGAACCTGCTGCCATTGTATGTGTAGAGTGTGTCCACACCCTCAAGGACTGTGAGTAGGTTGTTCCTGGTCACGTCCTCGCCGACCAATTGGACAAATGTGTGACTGCTACCGTCAGTGATATGGATTCCGATCACGGTGATGTCATCATGCGTAGGAGACAATCCTGTTGTCTCTATGTCTACGTAAGCCTCAAGCATTGATTCTCTCGTCCTTCCTTGTTTATGGCAACTGTGCTTGTTGCTTTGTAGCGCCCGTTTGATTATACCGCTTACAGGAAACTTTGGGCAGTGGCAAATTTGCCTCTAACGGCTAGCAATTTCCCAAGGTGTAGTTGCCTC
>CAZJMM010000047.1:0-3142 GCA_964547155.1 uncultured Dehalococcoidaceae bacterium
ATGGCGTTGGAACCACCTCCTCCCATACCGATAGCTTTTATCTTTGCTGGAGTTGCTGAAAAAGTTGATTTTGCCATTCTTTAAATCCTCCTTGATTTATTTATATTTTTAAATTTAACCTGTGAAGAATTTCTTAAGTGCCGAGAAAAAATTGCCTAAGACACCACTTTGTTTTTTAGCCTGCCAGGTTGGTCTTTCTTGGTTTCTAATTCCCCATAGGAGCAGTCCAACTCCGGTGGCGTAGGACGGATTGTGCAGAATATCGGTAATCCCGTAGACTCCCATTGGCTCGCCAATCCTCACTGGAATACGAAGGGCGGCACGGGCTAAAGCCTCGAGACCGGGTACATTTGAAGTACCTCCGGTGAGAACCAAGCCTGCGGGTGCTAAAGAGCTGTAATCTGAGTTAGGCATTTCCAAAAGAATGAGCCGCAACAGCTCTTCCATACGTGTCCTGATTATGGTGCACAGGTCGCGATAGGAGACACTGTGTCCATCTTCAACGCTAAGAGTCATTTCGTCTCTGCGGGAATCCAATTCTGGTGCCACATTCCCGTACTTTTTCTTCATAGCCTCAGCAACTTCGAAAGGTAGACCCAAACCTATGGAGAGGTCACTGGTTACCTGGTAGCCGGCGACGGGTAAAATAGAAGTGTGGTAGATGCTGCCATCTTTGAAAACGGCTATATCGGTGGTGCCACCACCGATGTCAGCCAGAATAACTCCCACCTCTCTTTCTTCTGGTGTCAATACTGCTTCGCTACTGGCTAAAGGCTCAAGGATAAGGTCGTCAATCTCAATACCAACACTACGAATGCATTTAACCAGATTCTGAACTGAAGCTATGGAAGCGGTGATGATATGGGTCTCGACATCAAGCCTGAAACCGTGCATGCCCACTGGGTTTTTGATTCTTTCCTGACCATCCAGAGCATAGTGGCGTGGGATGGCATGGAGTACTTTGCGGTCATCAGGGATGGTAATACTGCGAGCTGAAGACAAGACTCTTTTTAGGTCATCACCACGGATCAGCCGGTCACTGCGGGGAATAGCTACCACACCCTTGTTATTAATGGAGCTTATATGCCTACCAGTAACCCCTACATAGGCTGATTCTATTCGCAATCCACCGGCTTGTTCAGCCTTTCTTACTGATTCGGCAATGGCTGATTTGGCTTCTTCCACATTGACCACCATGCCTTTATGCATGCCCCGCGATGGCACTACACCGACACCAAGGACCTGGATCCCGCCCCAGGAATCTAGATTGGCCAGGATGGTTGCCACCTTACTCGTCCCCACATCAATAGCTGAAATAATTTTCTTTGCCATTTTTGCCTCCTGTATTTATTTTTTTAGTTCTTCTCTCCTATAAATAGAATCAAAACGAATGTTGTTTCATATTTAAAAACGTTCGGCTACTCTCAGCCGAGCGCTGCGACTTCGTTGGTTAAGAGCTATTTCTGCCAGGGATGGGGTGATAACTTTCTTGGTTACAAGTTTTAAGGTCGGCGAATGGTGACACTGGCAGACTGGTGTCCCCGGTGGACAAAGGCAGGCTTTAGCTTCTTGTTTCATAAAATTCTTCACTACGCGGTCTTCTAGTGAGTGATAGCTTATAACAGCTAATCTCCCACCCGGAATAAGGAGGTCGCGAGCTTGTTGTAAGGCAACGGACAGGTTTTCCAATTCCCGATTGACAACGAGGCGCAAGGCTAGGAAAGTTTTAGTAGCTGGGTGTATTTTGCCCCGTTGACCGCCATAGGCTTGTTCCACTATTTCGGCAAGCTCTGAAGTGGTGTTGACAGGACGGTTATTAACGATCCTCCGTGCGATTCGTCGGCTATAGCGCTCCTCTCCATATTTTTGGATAAGACGGGCTAGTTCAATTTCGGGTAAGTTGTTTACGATATCAGCGGCAGTGAGTTTTTGTTGGGGATTAAAGCGCATGTCTAAGGGTGCCTCCCGCTGAAAGCTGAAGCCACGGTCAGTAGTATCAAGTTGAAGAGAAGAGATGCCGAGGTCGAAGAGAATACCATGGACTGGGGAGAAATTGTGCTTGCCACATACGGTTGAGAGATTGGTGAAGTTGTCATTTACCAGAATGGCTGCGTCTCGGTAATTAATAAGATTAACTCTAGCGACTTTTATTGCTTCCGGGTCAGCGTCAATGCCTAAAAGCTTGCCTCCCGGAGAGTTTTTCAAAATAGCGAGAGCATGCCCGCCTAAACCGACGGTGGCATCAAGGTAGTTTCGTTTGGGTTGGACATTCAGGACTTCTACAACTTCGTCTCGGAGAACTGGAATATGGAAAGGTAAAGTCATGGTCAAACTCATCACTTTGCCTCAAGACTTTCGATAATTTGCCATGCCTGTTCTTCTGCCAAAGCCTTTTCCGAATTCCACAGTTGCTTGTTCCATATTTCAAGGCAGTCATTAGCACCAACGACCACAGCGGCATCACCAATTTCAGCATACTCCCTTAGATGAGCGGGCAGAGCCACTCTGCCTTGACCATCAAGAGTCTGGCTAAAGGCAGCACCGAAAACCACTCTTTTCAATTTCCTTAATTTACTTGGCATCATGATTCGTGTTGATAGAGATTCGGCGACTCGTTTCCATTCGTTTAACGGATAGGCGACAATACATTTCTCCGCCCCTCTGGTTAACATCACACCGTCACGAAATTCTTGCCTGAATTTGGGCGGCAAAGGAACTCTTCCCTTTTCATCAACCCGATATTCGTATTCGCCGAAAAACATAGCTAGTTTCAGCAAGCACAGGTAGCCACTAATCCCTGGCTACAGGAATTCTTCCAGTATCTAATTTCACTCCATTCCAAGTTTGTTAGAGCCTCGAGGCAATCACGACCTTGTTGGCTTGCGGAATACCACTTAACGCCATTATGGTCTTGCTGCTCTTCAATCACACCTTCGTTGACCAGTATCTCTACTGCCTCTTTCAGGTCAAGACGTCTCGCATCGAGGGCATCAGCAATACAATCTAAAGTAAATTTTGCCCGGGGATGTCTTCCCCAGAAAAATAGCACTTGCATTTTAGGAGAGGTGTTGCCATATTTCTCCAGAAAATGGATTAGTCTCTTATTTTCAGCTATACTATTTGTCAACATAAAGCCCTCCAA
>CAZJMM010000047.1:3152-9096 GCA_964547155.1 uncultured Dehalococcoidaceae bacterium
TTTTACCACCTTTTTTAACAAATTTAGTAAAAAAGTACTATTTTCCTTAATTAACAATTTTTGCCCATTCATCCACAAGTAGTAATCACTAAAGTGATAGCCACAATATATTGAAAAAGCTTGGGATGAAGTTTTAGGTGGGATTGAGATGTGTTAAAATAAGGTCATGATAGCTGTTGGGGTTCTTACAGTCAGTGACCGTGGGGCGTGGGGGGAGCGCCGTGATGAAAGTGGGGAAGCAATAAAAGAATACGCATTACGGCTGAAAGGGCAGGTAATAAAATACGAAATTGTCCCTGATGAGCGGAACGTTATTTCAGCTAAGCTGCAGCAATGGGTGGATGAAGATAAACTTGACCTGATTATCACTAATGGAGGTACTGGGTTAGGTCCTCGGGATGTGACTCCTGAAGCGACACTGGATGTAATTGAACGATTGGTTCCCGGATTAACGGAGGCAATGAGAATTGATACTGTGAATAAAACGCCTTACGCTATGCTGAGTCGAGCTGTAGCTGGTGTAAGAGGTAGGTGTCTTATCATTAACCTACCGGGTAGTGTCAAAGGAGTTAGGGAATGTCTCGAAGTGATACTGCCGGTTTTGCCTCATGCTATGGAGATACTAAAAGGTGAAGTTACAGAGCACGGTGGTGGTTAATTGCGCATTGATATTCTAACTCTCTTTCCTGAGATGTTTGCCGGACCTTTTGACCACAGTATTATTAAGCGAGCTAAAGAGCAAGGTATAGCTGATATTATCATCCATAATATTCGTGACTATACTCATGATAAGCATCGCACTGTAGATGATTATCCTTATGGTGGTGGAGCTGGAATGGTTCTTAAACCGGAACCTATTTTTGAAGCCGTAGAAGCAATAAAGGCGACTGCTGACGAAGAAATGACGGTTATCCTGCTCAGTCCACAAGGTCGCCTTTTTAATCAGAAAATGGCTTGGGAGCTGTCTATTAAGCCTCACTTGGTTCTGATTTGTGGTCATTATGAAGGTATTGATGAGCGAGTAAGAGATAACTTGGTGGATGAGGAGCTCAGTATTGGAGATTATGTTCTTTCGGGGGGTGAGGGAGCAGTGATGGTAGTGGTAGATGCTGTAGTTCGATTATTGCCTGGGGCGGTTGGTTCAGAAATATCGGTAAGGAATGATTCCCATTCCAGTGGCCTTTTGCAGTATCCTCAGTATACCCGACCAGAGATTTATCGGGGTTGGTCAGTGCCGAGAGTTTTGCTTTCTGGAAACCATGGTGAGATTGCTCAATGGCGGCATCAGCAATCTTTGCTGCGTACTTTTAAACGCCGCCCTGATCTAATGGAAAAGGCAACTCTTTCTGAAGAAGACCAGGTATTTATCGAGGCTCTTAAAAAACCTCAGACTAAGTTGTAAAATAAAGACTTTTGAAAGTTAGCCCAGAAAGGATGTAATGAGCATGGATATCAAGACTCTTGTTGAAGCCAAAGCACCACCAAATATCCCGGTTGTTGTACCAGGGGATACTATTCGAGTCACTTCAAAGTTTAAGGAAGGTGATAAAGAACGTTTTCAGCACTTTCAAGGGGTGGTAGTTAAAGTTAAAAGAGGAGTTAGCGGGGGTAATTTTACAGTAAGGCGAGTTAGTTCTGGTGTTGGCGTAGAGCGTACCTTTTTCTTAAATTCACCTCTTTTGGAGAACGTGGAAGTGGTGCGGCATGGTCAAGTGAAGCGAGCTAGACTGTATTACAGGCGTCGGCTTAGCGCCAAAGAAGCTCGTGTCAAAGAGAGGCGAGAAAGAATAGCTGAAGAAGCTGCAGTCGAGGCTGGAGAAGCTGCAGTACTGGCTGAAGTTGAAACTGAGACTGAGACCGAGGAGCAATGAGATATGCCGAAGTGGCAGTCAACTCACCTGGCGGTGGGCGTTATACTTTTTGCTATGCTATTCCCAGTGTGCTGTCTGTAGAAGTAGGTCAGGGGGTCTGGGTTCCTTTCGGCACTAAGGTCCTCCAAGGTATTGTTCTCAAATTAAGCGATTACCCATCTGTTGAGCAAACAAAAGAGATAGCTGGAATTATTAGCCACGATCCTTTACTTTCCCCGGCTCAGGTGGAACTTGCTCTGTGGTTAAGTGACTACTATCTTTGCCCTCTTTTTGAGGCTGTAGCATTGATGCTGCCCCCTGGGTTTGAGCGCAAGGTTGTTACCTTCTTTCAAGCCGTGCCTTTTATAGATGAGACTGCCTTATCCAGGCTTACTTCAGACCAGGTCCAGGCTTTTCGTTTTATCCAGGAAATGGGTAGAGTCAGTGTTAAACAGTTAGAGGCGAAGTTGGGTAAGGAGAAGGCTAAGCAGGTTACCAAAAAACTCCTCCGTCAAGGACTTATAGAGGCGAGCCAGGAGTTGGAGAAGAGCAAGGTTAAACCGAAGCTCATTTTCAGTTTGGAGTTGGCACTCAGCCCGGACGACGTCAAAGAAGAAATTGAAAGGCTTAAACAGAAGCATGCCTATAAGCAAGCAGAAATTATTGAATTCCTGGTTCAGTATAAAGAGCCGGTTCCGCTGCCTGAACTCAGGAAATTTCTGTCAGCAACTAAAGCGGCTGTTGAAGCTCTTAAGGAACGAAAAGTAATCTTGGTGACGCAAATTGAAGTAAAGCGAGACCCTCTATCCCATGTCAGAATTGTCCCAGCTTCCCCGCCAGTTCTCACCCCAGCTCAAGAAAAAGTGTGGCAGCGCCTTCGTGATAGTCTGAATGGAGGAGAGTCGAAGGTTTTCCTGCTTTTCGGTGTAACGGGCAGTGGTAAGACGGAGATTTATCTTCGGGCTCTAGCTGAGATAGTTGCCAAGGGAAAGCGGGGGCTTTGTCTTGTGCCTGAAATTGCGCTGACCCCCCAAACTATAGAACGCTTCATATCTCGTTTTCCAGGGCAGGTTGGTGTATTTCACAGCGGGCTTTCCTTAGGCGAGCAATTTGATGAATGGCACCAGATTAAGAAGGGAGCTTTTAATGTAGTTATCGGACCGAGGAGTGCCTTATTTACTCCTCAGCCGGACCCGGGGTTGATTATTATTGATGAAGAACATGAATGGAGCTATAAGCAGCAAGACAAGTCGCCCCGCTACCATGCTCGAGATGTGGCTATTAAGCTGGCAGAACTGACCGGGGCTGTGGTCATTTTGGGTAGTGCTACGCCAGATGTGGAGACTTTCTACCGAGCTCAGCAAGGCAAATATGAACTTTTGGAACTGCCGGAAAGAATTACTCCTCGTGGTCTTTCCCCGCTACCTGTTGTGGAGATAGTTGATTTGAAAGAGGAGCTTAAAGCTGGTAATACAAGCCTTTTCAGCCATTCTTTAGCTACGAACATAAATGATACTTTAGCTAAAGGAGAACAGATAATCTTGTTCTTGAACCGTCGAGGGACAGCGACCTTCGTCCAGTGCCGAAGTTGTGGATTTGCTATTCGCTGCCCTCGTTGTACGGTAGCCCTTACCTATCACTCGGTAGAAAAGAAATTGATTTGTCACCGTTGTCGATATTCTATTCCGGTTCCTCAAAGCTGCCCTCGTTGCCTGAGTCGCCGTCTCAAATTCCTTGGCGTTGGTACCCAGAGGGTAGAGGAGGAAATGAAGCAGCTCTTCTCTAAGGTGCCACTGGTACGTTGGGACAAAGATGTGGTGACAAAGCGAAGATCTTACGATGAATTGTTAGCCAACTTTCGTTCTGGAAAAGCCAATGTACTTATTGGCACTCAGATGATAGCTAAAGGATTGCATCTACCTGAAGTGACTCTGGCGGGAGTAATTAGTGCTGACATCGGTCTCAATCTGCCTGATTTTCGAGCTGGGGAGCGCACCTTTCAACTTTTATGCCAGGTAGCTGGTAGGGCTGGGCGTGGTCTGGGGGCTGGTAAGGTCATCATCCAGACTTATTCTCCTGGACATTATGCTATTCAGGCGGCTTCAACTCATGATTATCTGGCTTTTTATAATCAAGAAATAGAATACCGTCATCAGTTTGGTTATCCTCCGTTTAGTCGCCTTGTGCGTCTTCTGTACGGTCATACTAATTCCTTTTTGTGCCAGAAAGAGGCGGAAAGAGCAAGTCGTCTTCTTCTTGCTGAACGAGACAGAGAAGGTATTCCCGATTTGAGTTTGATTGGACCAGTACCAGCTTTCATTTCCAGAATTCGAGGACGGTATTGGTGGCAACTTGTTGTACGAGGTGTTGACCCAGCCAAGTTTATAGCCAGAATATCTTTACCCAAAGGCTGGGTAATAGACGTTGATCCTGTAGGATTGGTATAATTTCGAAAAATGGCAGTTTTGGATATTCGTGTCTTTCCTGACCCGGTGCTGAGGCAAAAAGCCAAAAGGGTGAGAAATATTGATGGCTTACTCCAAAAGCTTGTTGACGATATGATTGAAACCATGCATAACTGCTCGGGTGTAGGCTTGGCAGCTCCTCAAGTAGGGGTGTCACTGAGAATAACTGTAATTGGGATACCCGGGGAAGAGGTCATTACCCTAATTAATCCTGAAGTGATAAAAAGAAAAGGAGAGCGTGTGGTTGAAGAAGGCTGTTTGAGTCTTCCTGGGTATAAGGGTGAGATTAAGCGTTCGGCAGTAGTCAAGATAAAGGGATTAGACCGTTACGGAAAGGAAGTTCGAATTAAGGCTGAAGATTTGCTGGCTCAGGCTTTGGAACACGAAATAGACCACCTTAATGGTGTTCTATACATTGACCGCTTGGAGAGTCCTGATAAGCTTCAGAAGCTACCAGCTGAACAGGAAAGTAGTCAAATCAAATCCGCTCAAAAAAGTCAGCCATCTCCACAATGAGTCTACCGGACAGGCTTCCGATTTCTATGGGATAGAAGCCAGCGTTCTTTTTGGCTATACTGAAGCTTAATATTTGGCTGGCATCTGGAGGTAATGTTATTTCCTGTGCCATTTCGGTCATTCCTCTTACTTTTAATTCAGCGAGGTAACTGCCGGTGGAACCTCCGTCATTGGTTACTTTTACCGCAACAGTAGTGCCTTCACGCTCTTTGACCCTTTCTGGGGTAATGGTCAAATTGCTCAACACGAACTTAGGTGGGGGAATGAAGAACCTGCCTATCACTCCGTTTACTTCCACTATATGTTCACCGGCGCGTGTTTCCTTTAGAGTGAAGTCCACCATAGTGGTCGAACTTGGCTCCAGGGTTACCCCTTTTGTATCTATGACCCTTCTATCTACCATAAGAGTAACATCGTGCTTACCTGGGCTGCCTCCTATATTGCTTACTTGAGCTAAGACAGTGACAGGCTCTCCTTCTTTGACTTGGCTCGGAGTAACGAGAAGATTAGCAATTTCGAAGGCAGCTGGCAGGACTTCTTCTTTTATCACCTCTTTTTCTTTTACCTCTGGGGCGGGTTTTTTCTTTTTGAGGCGGGGGGCCACTAGTAATATTATTGAGGCTAAACCGGCACCAACAACGGCGCCAATAATTCCCCATAAGATCTGCCCAGAAAATTCCATAGCCATCTCCTTTCCTTTAAGCAAGATTAATAAAAGAATGAGCTCTTGTCAATGGATTAAAGTACCTTTCTTCAAGACAAGATGGAAATAGCAAGTCTTTACAATCCTCTTTATCCCTCCTATAATTTCAGCCTGCGTCAATTCATCGGGCAACATAGTATTTGGAAGCTTTAGGCACACAACCGGTGGCTTATTGAATATGAGAGAACTGTTAGCGAGGATAGCTTATTTTTTCCAGCAACATGATTACCAGGCTTATATCGTGGGTGGCTTTGTGCGAGATTGGCTTCTGAAGCGACATACTGCTGATGTAGATATTGCTGTAGCTGGTAATGCTCTTGAGATAGCTTGCCAAGTAGCTAGAGAGGTGGAAGGTAAGTATGTACTCCTCGACGAAGCAAACCAGATAGCCCGAGTGATCGTGGCTGAAG
>CAZJMM010000048.1:0-1465 GCA_964547155.1 uncultured Dehalococcoidaceae bacterium
TTTGCCTGTATTGGCATTCTGTCCGCTTTGATAGAAAGAGACAAGAGCGATGAAGGTCAGCTAATTGATATGAGCATGCTGGACTGCCAGGTGGCTGTTATGGAAAATGCCTTTGAACGTTATTTTGCTACAGGGGAAGTTCCCAAAGCCCTGGGGACAAGACATCCTATTTTTACTCCCTTCCAGGTCTTTGAGACCAAGGACAACTATATCGCTTTAGCTATAGTTGGGCACCAATGGCCCCTCTTTTGCGCTAACATTGACCATATTGAACTTATTGATGACGCCAGATTTGAGACGGGCGAACTTCGTACCCAAAATTACTCTTTGTTAGAGCCCATCCTTACCGAAGCCATGAAGACTCGGACAACTCAAGAATGGCTGGAAGAATTTGAAAAAGTGGAGATACCCTGTGCTCCGGTAAATACGGTTGACAAGGTAGCCATTGACCCCCAAATCTTGGCTCGGGAGATGATTGTGGAGATACTCCAACCGGGAGTGGGCAAAGTAAAAGTGGTGAACACCCCCATTAAGCTATCCAGAACAGTTTGCCGTGCCGAAGGCGCTTGCCCGGAATTGGGCCAACACACTGAGGAAGTCTTGGCAAGCCTTTTAGGTGTGAGCCAGAACGAACTTAATCGATTGAAGGAACAAAAAGTAATTTAGATGTGGACTGAATAGACTGACGTGATGTTCTACATGCCTGTTTTGTAGCACAGCAGCAAAAAAAAGGTACTTATTGACTGTGCTTTATGGTAATCGGTATAATCGGCTCAGAAAAATTTCATACTTTAAAAGGAGGAAGAAATGGAAAATCTGTGGCTGATCCTATTTTGGTCAGGACCTATTGGGCTCGGTATTTTTCTTGCTTTGTTGGGTGTATTCATCTGGCTACTTGCAAAAGCTGATGAGATAAGTAAGCGCACAAAGGCATTTTCAAAGGAAAAAGGACTGGAGAAGAAAGGGGCGTGATTTAGTTTCGGAACTCACAGGGCGACTCTTGACAAGGGGTACTATGGCTCAGCCTTCGGCTACCCTTATTAGGTGGTACTCCTTTGGTCCTTTGCGCAGAATGAAGACCTGCCCTTCGATGCTCTCAGTTAAGGAAACGGCACGCTGCACATTACCAATTCGGATGTTGTTTAGATAAATGCCACCTCCTTGAATCAGTCGCCGGGCTTCACTCTTAGAGCGAGCCAACCCACAGGACACCACCAAGTCCACCAAGCTCATGCCATCGCCACTAAACTGAGACTTGTCTATCTGACTGGAGGGGACATCAGCAAAGATATCAAGGACATCCTGCAGGCTCAGGTTGGAAATCTCTTCACCAAAGAGCATTCTGGAAGCTCGCTCGGCTGTCTCCAGAGCTATATCCCCGTGGACAAGTCGGGTTGCCTCTTGCGCTAATTTTCTTTGAGCTTCTCTCTTTTCCGGATTAGTTGCCACTGACTCTGTTAGTTTC
>CAZJMM010000048.1:1475-9044 GCA_964547155.1 uncultured Dehalococcoidaceae bacterium
GCCTGAGGTAGTAGAGTGAAGAATTTCAGGTAAGTGACGACATCCCGGTCATCAGTATTCAACCAGAACTGGTAAAAGCGGTAAGGCGAGGTGAGCTTCTCGTCCAGCCATACCGTCCCCAGCTCTGTCTTGCCGAATTTGACACCACTTGTAGTAGCTACTAAGGGGAATACCAAGCCGTAGGCTTTACCGCCACGCAAGCGTCGAATAAGGTCAATACCAGCAGTAATATTTCCCCACTGGTCACTCCCCCCCATTTGTAGGGTGCAGTTATATCGGTCGTAAAGGACCAAGAAGTCATAAGCCTGTAACAAAAGGTAACTGAACTCAGTAAAGGAAATACCTTCCTCCTGCTCTAACCTTCGTTTTATTGATTCTTTAGCTATCAGGTAATTGACCGAGAAGTACTTGCCTACATCACGGAGGAAGTCAAGCATGGGGATAGTACACAGCCAGTCGGCATTATTTACCATTATGGCTGGGTTTGTCTTGCTCTTGAAATCGAGGAAGCGACTTAGTTGCTCTTTAATCCCTTCTAAGTTAGCCTCTGCCTGTTCCTTGGTCAGTAAAGGTCTTTCTTGTGCCTTGCCACTGGGGTCACCGATGAGACCTGTCCCTCCCCCAGCAATGGCTATGGGGGTGTGACCATGTCGTTGCAGGTGGACGAGCCCCATAATTGGCAGGAGGGAGCCGACATGAAGGCTGGCTGCTGTGGGGTCGAAGCCAATATAAGCCGTGACTTTCTCCTTCGCCAGGACTTCTCGTAAGCCCTCGGTGGCATCGTAGACCATGCCTCGCCACTCGAATTCATCAAATACATTCATTGGAGATATCCTTCTATTTCTCTTTTGACACAGAATTGGTTGAATTTAACATGCGCTGAATGGACTGTCAAGCTAAACGAAAGAGGCGCACACATGTCTTTAGGCGGACAGGAAGCCTCCATCAACAGCAATCAGTGCTCCATGGACATAGCTGGACAAATCAGAAGCCAGAAACAGAGCGACACGGGCGACTTCATCTGGCTGTCCGCCTCTACCCAACGGCAATCTTAAACCGAATCCTATCCCCGATTTCAGCGGACCTATCTTAAACTGGAGAAGCTCTCTGGCTACCTCCTTTGTTCCCGGGGTCATTATTCCACCCGGTATAATCACATTTATCCTGAAGCCTTTTTTACCATACTCTTTAGCCAAAGCCCTGGTTAAAGCAATAATTCCTGCCTTGCTAATATCGTAAGGGACTAAATCTGTGGCAAAAGGCATGATAGCCTCTATAGAGCCGATATTTATAACTACTCCTCCCCTCTTGCCCCGCCTATTTAGCATCTGCTGGCACATCCATAGGGTCGAGTTCAAATTGACATCCATAACCTTCTTAAGAAAAGCCTCGTCTACTTCCAAAAAATTCTTAAAGGGGTATATGCCAGCATTATTCACCAGTATTTCAGGCTCTTTACCCATCAGGTTTTCCCATAAAGCGTCTATTTCTTCTTTTTGGGAGAGGTCTACCTCATGGATATTTATTTGTGAGGGAAACTGAGAAAGCTCTTTTTCTGTAGCCGTTAGATTTTCTTTGTTTATATCTACCAGTTCTAAATCAGCGCCAGCTTCGGCAAATCTGTAAGCTATGGCTTTGCCAATACCAGCAGCAGAGCCGGTAATCAAAGCTCGCTTCCCCTTTAGAGAGATAAGTTCAGATAAAGGCTTTAAAGCTTTCATGTTAATGGCTTTCTATATTCATTATATCACTATAAGCACCCCTTACTGTTAATATGAGAAGCGCCTATTTTTGCCATCGCGAGGAACGCAGTGACGAAGCAATCCTGGCGGGCAAGATATGCGGTTGCTTCATTGAGCTCGCAATGACAATACAGTAGGTTTGATTGGAGTAGTAGGGTGCCAGGCTACTCTTCATTAATTAATTTGTAGGCACTGCCAATTCAGAAGTACAGTGTGGACAGCGCGTTGCCTTGATAGGTATGTTAGACAGACAGTATGGGCAGTCCCTGGTTGTTTGTGCTGGTGGTGCTACTTCCGGCTTGCGTCGCAACCGATTAATCTGGCGGACGAGCAAGAAAATAACGAAAGCTACAATTATGAAGTTGATTACTGTGTTAATAAAGGCACCGTAGGCGATGACTGCGGCTCCGGACCCTTTTGCCTGAGCCAAAGAAGCAACCGGCGCCCCTGAAAGGTTGACGAACAGATTGGAGAAATCAATCTTACCCAGCAAGAGTCCAATCGGCGGCATTAAGAGGTCGTTAACCAGAGAGTTAACAATAGCACCAAAGGCAACGCCAATAATTATACCAATAGCCATGTCTAAGACATTTCCCCGCAGGGCAAACTCCTTGAATTCTTTTAGCATTCTTTACCCTCCTCTCTAAAAACTTTGGTTCCTTTTATTGTGACTATTATACATCTAAACAAAGCTACATTGGATGCTCTTTTGAGGCTATTTCCAATTAGATTTTCTAATCCTAAATAACCTGTTGATACCTAATGCAAGCAGAAGTAGAATAACAGACGATATAACTATAGCCAGCGCATTTGGATGAAATATACATTGTCATAATTTAGAAACAAGGAGTCGTCCACTACATTGGTGAGTTTGACCTTTTATGGTGGTGTCCGAAGTGTAACTGGCTCTATGCACCTGGTTGGTATTGATGGATATCGGATATTGCTGGATTGCGGCTTATATCAGGGACGGCGTGAAGATACTTATCAGCGCAACCTAAACTTCCACTTTGAACCCCAAACCATAGACGCTCTAATAGTATCGCACGCTCATATAGACCACATAGGTAACATACCCAACCTTGTCAAACATGGATTCAAAGAGGATATCCACAGCACTCCAGCTACCTCTGACTTAGCCAGCGTCATGCTTCTGGATGCAGCCCATATACAAGAGAAGGATGCCTACTTTGTAAGCAAAGTTAGAGCACGCCACCATGAACCTGCTGTTGAACCCCTTTACCATATTACGGATGTAGAGCCAGCCTTGAAGTTATTTATTGGTCATCATTATGACCGCTGGTTTACGCTAAAAAATGGAGTGCGTGTCATTTTTCGTGATGCTGGACATATATTGGGTTCGGCTATAATTATCCTAAATATCAATAACAACGGCAAGAATTTATCTTTATGCTATGCCGTGGACTTGGGCAAGAGGAATGCCCCTATCATACGCGACCCGTTTGTTGTAGATGATGCTGATGTATTGATAATAGAAAGTACTTATGGGGGGCGTTTACATGGTGATACTGCAAAGGCAGAAGAGAGATTGGCAACAGTCATAAATGAAACAGTATCACGAGAAGGCAAGATTATAGTCCCGTCCTTTGCTCTGGAAAGAACTCAAGAGTTGGTCTATAGACTTCATCAGTTGAAATTACAAAAACGAATATCAGACATACCCATCTTCGTTGATAGCCCTCTGGCTATAGATGCGACGGATGTTTTTCGTATGCATCCTGAGTGTTTTGATGAGGAAACAAATAGACTACTCCATAGCGTTGATGATGCCTTCGGCTTTCGTCGGCTACAATATGTCAGAAGCACTGAAGAATCTATGAAGTTAAATGATATGGAAGGTCCCTTGATGATAATTTCCGCTTCGGGCATGGCTGAGAGTGGTCGTATTCTACATCACCTCAAAAACACCATAGGTAACCCACGCAACACTGTCCTTATTGTAGGTTGGCAAGCTGAAAACACCCTCGGGTGGAAATTGGCGCAGAAATGGGATGTGGTGAGAATATTTGGTGAGGAGTATAGACGGAAATGTCAGGTGGAGGTCTTCGACGAATTCAGTGCTCACGCTGACCGAAATGAACTGATCGATTGGGCGAGTAAAGGCAGGAAACGGTGGCGACAGGTTTTCGTGGTTCATGGCGAAGAGAGTGCTTCATTATCGCTTGCCCAAGCCTTGAAAGATATTGGCTTACCTAATGTGGTCGTGCCAGAACTAGGGGAAACTGTCAATTTATAAGTGGTGTGTCTCGAATCTTAATTGTGATGAGTTGGAGCACAGCCTATCCGTGCTATAATGTGGCGCTAATTTTACACAGGAGGAGGGCAGACGATAATGAAGACGGGGACTGAAAATGCGGGCGTGTCCCCTTTTAGCAAACGTCTTTCTCCTACTGAGCATCTTTACTTAAGCTCTTACTGGTTCTCGCTCAACTTCCATTGGGGGGCGATGCTTACTGTTGTCCTGCCCATCGAAGTTCTGGCCCGTTCTCCCGAAGCCACCAAAGCCCTCTACCTAGGGCTGGTAGCTGCTCTTGGCTCCCTGGCAGGAATGGTGATTCAGCCGGTAGCGGGAGCCTTTTCTGACCGTTCTAAGCATTCTTGGGGGAGGCGGCGCCCGTTTGTATTGGGTGGTGCTTTAATTAATGTCGCAGGTTTGTTGTGGATGCCTCTGGCAGGTTCTCTTGCCTCTCTGTCCGCTGCTTTTTTGCTGGTTCAGGTCGGCAACAACATCAGTGGCGCTGCTTATCAGGGCTATATCCCAGACCGAGTGCCTCGTGAGCAGAGAGGTGTTGCTTCTGGATATATGGGAGCGATGTCTATGCTGGGCACAGTAGTCAGCTTCGCTGCTGCTGCCTCCGTGGTCAGCCCTGGACATACCTTCCCCTTCTATATTCTCCTTGTCATAGTTCTTCTTTTGGGAGTAGTTGTAACCCTGTGGAAAGTGCCTGATGCTCCAGCTTCGGAGCCTGCGCTTTCGAACCAAACCTCCTGGCTTGTCCCCCTGCGCAATTCTGACTTCCTCTGGCTTTCGCTTACCCGCGCCTTAGTAATGCTCGCCCTGTATACTATGGTTACCTTTATTGAATACTTTATACGAGACAAGATAGGGTTACCTGACTTTGTTGTGGCGACTCTCTTAGTGGCAGGAGCAGCTATGTTAGGTGCTCTTGTTAGTGCTTTGGTGGCGGGTGCTATATCTGACAGGGTAGGGCGAAAAGGCATCGTCTCCGTCGCCACTCTTGCCATGGCAGCTACCTTTTTGGTCTTTGTAATCTCCCCCAGTTGGAATATTATCTTGATGGTGGGAATACTGTTTGGGCTCGGCTATGGTGCTTACACCAGCGTGGACTGGGCACTGGCAGTGGATGTGCTACCCGACCCTAACCGTGCTGCTCGGGACCTGGGGCTGTGGGGTTTCTCTTCCACTCTGCCGATGACTTTAGCACCGCTAATTGGAGGGATATTGGTTTATCAGTTGGAGCCTCTGGGTTGGGGTTACACGTCGGTTTTTCTCTTTGCTACTCTGGCATCGGTAGCGGCGGGAGGGCTGATCTGGCGCATCCGCTCCGTAGCCTAACTGTAATGACGCAAGAGTTCTGCTGAAGATAGCCAAACCTCCTTGACTTTTAGGGAGGTTGTCCCTTCTTCCAGTCGTAGCTCACCCTTAGGATGGTAAGAGATAAGCAATCCGGTGAGAAAGAGTTGGGTTAGCCAGCGCCGAAACCCTGGAGATATTTCCCGAACTGTGAAACCGAGCCGCTTAGTTAAAGCATGGTGAAGAGTTATTCCATAGAAGGCTTTGACCTTCAGTTCAGAGACCTGATTAGCCAGAAACTTAAGCTCGGAACGCGTTACCTCAAGCATACGCCAGGGATAGACAGCCCCCCGATTTGCACGCCAATTGTCCAAATGTAGTTCAGCCACACGGTCTCCCGGCATCACTTGCGTCCCGTCCGGGAGAAGAATAGGCTTACCTCGGAAAGGGTGGAAGTTAATGCGTAGCAGACTTCCCTGCCGCAACGGTCGGATGTTATACAGTCGGCTCAATAGAGCATCAATAGGAAGCAAGAAGTATGGCACGAAACGAAGCAACCCTTTCGCCATTAATAGGAAGTGGGAGACAATGCTTGCTTCCCAGATATTTCTAATAATAGCCGGTGTATTATTGTTCGCCCGTCGTCCTAACACTCTGCGGGGCTTACCTTTGCTCTGTCCAATCACTTCAATAGTCTTGGGATTAGGTGTTATTCTTCTCAGTATTGCCAGCTTCTAAGGACAAAACTAATAATAGTGTCCGACCTCATAAAAGTGATACTATAGTGGGGTAATATGATTAACATTGTGGTGGGCAGTACTGGACTTGAACCAGTGACCTCTTGCGTGTGAAGCAAGCGCTCTCACCACTGAGCTAACCGCCCCTTTTCTGGGGTGAATTATAACTTATCTTTATTTTTGCGGTCAATCTGGATTATCTTGACAACCTCTGTTTGCTGCGGTAAGATGGTTCAAAGCTAAATTGAGCGGAGAAGTATGTTGATTCGCAGTGTCTCCCAAAAGTCTTATGCGTTTTATTTCTTTACTGTGGACGTGTGACCGCTTGGGGGGCATTGAACGAAGGCAAAACTGTGGCGGCAGCCAGAAACTAAGAAACAATCCAAAGAGACCCTCCCAAGCGGAGGGCCTCTTCTTTATGACTGAAATGATATGGAGGTGCCAGATGAATAAGACGAAAAACTCAGTAATTTCTCAGGCAATACAGGAGCAGATGGAGCAGGGTGGTTTCATTAGAAAAGCTTTTGAACAGGGTCTGGCTTTGAAGAAACAGTATGGAGAAGACAAGGTCTTTGACCTTTCACTGGGCAACCCGATACTGGAGCCCCCTGATGAATTCCGGAAGGAATTGCAGAGACTAGTAAATAATCCTGTTCCAGGTATGCACCGCTACATGGTAAATGCCGGTTATCCAGAAACGAGGGCTGAAATTGCCAAGTATTTAGCCGAGGGGACGGGGCTGCCCTTTACTACCAGTGAGATTGTGATGTGTGTTGGTGCTGGAGGAGGGTTGACCCTTGCCTTGATAGCTCTCCTCAATCGAGGCGATGAGGTTATCCTCTTCGCGCCTTACTTCCCTGAATATCTGCTTTATATTGGCAATCGCTGGGGAGTTAGCCGGGCCGTGACAACTGACAACAATTTCATCCCTGACCTGAAGGCATTGGAGAAGGCTATTACTCGCCGCACCAAGGTTGTAATCATAAATTCCCCGAACAATCCTACTGGCGCTGTCTATAGTAAGGGCACGTTGCGTAGCATCGGGCAGATAATACAAACTAAAGAGTCCCGCTTTGGCACCAAAATTTTTGTTCTTACTGATGAGCCTTATCGTAAACTTGTCTATGACGGTAAGGAATGTCCCTATGCCTTTGGTTTTCACCCCCGAACCATAATGGTAACTTCTTATTCTAAAGACCTGTCGTTGCCCGGAGAGCGTATTGGTTATGTAGCTGTAAATCCAGAATGCAATCAAGGTGGAGAACTGGGAGTCGCTATTGCCTTTTGCAACCGTGCTGGGGGTTTCGTCAATGCCCCGGCTTTGATGCAGCGTGTCGCCGCAAAGTTACTGCACGCTTGTGTTGACATAAGTGAATATAAGCGGAGAAGAGACTTCCTTTACAAAGAGCTTACCGGGATGGGATATTCTATAGTCAAACCTGATGGAGCCTTCTACATGTTCCCTAAAGCACCTGGCGGCAATGACCTTGAATTTACTATGGAGCTTACCAACAATTTTGTGCTTACTGTCCCC
>CAZJMM010000049.1:0-9000 GCA_964547155.1 uncultured Dehalococcoidaceae bacterium
GTGCCGGAGTGGTTAATCGGAGCAGACTGTAAATCTGCCGCCTGAAATGGCTACGTAGGTTCGAATCCTACCCCCTCCACCAGAGTGAGTATTATTTCTAAGAGGTTTTGACGAAGAGCGGACTATTGTTTAAAATAAAGGATATAGTGCCCACATAGCTCAGTAGGTAGAGCACGTTCTTGGTAAGAACGGGGTCACCAGTTCGAATCTGGTTGTGGGCTCCAGTGTCGAGAACTTAAAAAAGAATGTGATGGAAAAAAAGGAGGTTCCAAATGGCAAAGAAAGTTTTTGTACGCACTAAACCTCATGTGAATGTGGGTACCATTGGTCACGTTGACCATGGCAAAACAACATTGACTTCGGCAATTACTCTGATACTGTCAAAGGTTGGTACAACCCAGTTCCGTTCTTTTGACAGTATAGACAATGCCCCAGAGGAAAAAGCCCGAGGTCTTACCATTGCTATTGCCCACATTGAATACGAAACGGACAAACGTCATTATGCCCATGTGGATTGCCCCGGACATGCTGACTATATTAAGAATATGATAACCGGAGCAGCCCAAATGGATGGCGCTATGGTGGTAGTTAGTGCTCCGGACGGACCTATGCCTCAAACCCGAGAGCATATCCTTCTGGCTCGCCAGGTAGAGGTGCCGTGTCTGCTGGTGGCTCTAAACAAGGTAGACATGATGGAAGACGAAGAGCTGCTGGAGTTGGTAGAAATTGAGCTCAGGGAGCTGCTTACCAAGTATGGTTTCCCAGGAGATAAGACACCAATAGTTCGAGTAAGCGCCCTTAAAGCTTTGGAATGTGGCTGTGCGAAGCGCGATTGTCAGTGGTGCGGTAAGGTATGGAAGCTTCTGGATGCTGTAGATGACTACGTACCGGTTCCAGTCCGAGTTAAGGATAAACCTTTCTTGATGTCTATTGAAGATGTTTTTGGCATTAAAGGTCGAGGCACTGTGGTCACTGGAAGAGTGGAAAGGGGTATGGTTAAAACCGGGGACGAAGTTGAGATTATAGGTATAAGAGAGACTCGAAAGACTGTAGTTACCGGTGTGGAGATGTTTCACAAGACACTGGAAGAGGCTGAGCCTGGTGACGCTGTGGGTTGCTTACTCCGAGGCATAGAGCGAGAAGATGTGGAACGGGGACAGGTCCTGGCTGCTCCAGGGTCTATTACCCCCCATACTCATTTCCAAGGTCAAGTATATGTATTGACTAAGGAAGAAGGTGGGCGTCATACTCCCTTCTTTAACGGATATAAGCCTCAGTTCTACATTCGAACCCTGGATATCACTGGAAGTGTTGAGTTGCCCCAGGGTGTGGAGATGGTCATGCCTGGTGACGATATTAGAATGACGGTAAAGCTCATCTATCCAGTGGCTATCGAGGAAGGTTTGCGCTTTGCCATCCGCGAAGGTGGTAGAACAGTAGGTGCTGGCGTGGTCGGCAAGATTCTTGAGTAAAATCGTTGTCTTGGCTTGGTAAGTAGAAGGCTTGATTAGATATGGCTAAGAAAAGTGAATTACGGACTATTATTTACCTGGCTTGCACCCAGTGTAAGGAGAGAACTTATACTACCACCAAGAACAGAAAAAATGACCCGCAGAGGCTGGAACTAAAAAAGTACTGCCCTCGTTGCCACAGCCATACTTTGCACCGAGAGACTAAATAGCTTTATGAAGACTCGTCCCCCAGTTTCTCAGCCAAAGAAATCCAGATTTCGTCTCATAGGTGAGACTTTTGGCGAATTAAAGAAGGTAGTCTGGCCTACGAGACAGGAAGCAATACGGTTGACTATTATAGTTATGGCTGTATGCATAGTAGCGGGACTGGTCTTGGGGGCGATTGACTATGGTTTTACTGAGTTAGTTACTAATCTTTTTCTGCGTGTCCGGTAAAGTGAACAAATAAACAGTGGTGACAATAAAACAAATGAGGGACAATGGTAAATCTTGGTACATAATCCATACCTATTCTGGTTATGAAGAACGAGTTAAAAGGAACCTGGAACAGCGGATTAAGTTTATGAATGCCGGGGATAAGGTTTTTGAAGTGGTAATACCCACTGAGGATGAAGTAGAAATCAGGAGTGGGCAGCGACGAACAGTAACCAGAAAGATCTTCCCTGGCTATGTATTAGTCTATATGAAAATGGATGACGATAGCTGGAACGTAGTGCGTAACACTCCAGGAGTAACTGGTTTTGTTGGTGGTGGCAACAAGCCAACACCTTTAGCAGAAGAGGAGGTAAGCAGAATCTTGAAACAAATGACCGAAGGTACCCCCAGAGTCAAAGTAGGTTTCAATAGAGGGCAAAGCGTGCGGGTTGTGGATGGACCTTTCATTGATTTTGTGGGTATAGTGGATGAAATCAATATGGAAAAGGGTAAAGTTAAGGTGCTTCTGACCTTGTTTGGTCGGGAAACTCCGGTAGAGCTTGATTTTCTGCAAGTAGAGAGGTTGTGATGGAGTCTTGAGATGGCGAAAAAAGTCAGGGCGATTATTAAGTTGCAGATTCCAGCAGGTAAAGCTACCCCAGCTCCTCCGGTAGGTCCGGCTTTAGGGCAGCATGGGGTCAACATCATGGCTTTCTGCAAAGAATATAACGAGCGCACAGCCTCTCAAGGCGGGTTTATTATCCCGGTGGAGATAACAGTATACGAGGACCGCTCCTTCATTTTTGTTACCAAGACCCCCCCGGCATCAGATTTGCTGAAGCGAGCCTTAGGTATAGAAAAGGGCAGCGGCTCTGCAGGACGAGAGAAAGTGGGTAAATTGCCTCGGAGCAAGCTTTATGAAATCGCCGAGCTAAAGAAAAAAGACCTTAATGCGGTTGACATTGAAGGTGCAGTGCGTATTATTGAAGGTACAGCTCGAAGTATGGGAATTGAGGTTGAGTAATGACAGTAGCTACGAGAGGTAAAAAGTATAGAGAAGCTGCCAAGCTGGTGGATGAGTCCCGGACTTACTCCCCCCAGGAAGCTATTGAAATAGTTAAGAAAGCCAGCTTTGCTAAATTTGACGAGACTGTTGAGCTTCACTTGAGGATGGGACTGGACTCGCGGAGTGCCGACCAGCAAGTGAGGGGAGTAGTGGGTTTACCTCACGGATTGGGTAAGAAAATTCGAGTTCTGGTGTTTACTCAAGGGGAAGCTGTTAAGGTGGCTGAAGATGCCGGTGCTGATTATGTAGGGGGAGATGAGCTTATCAAGAAGATAGAAGAAGGCTGGCTTGACTTTGATGTGGCGATAGCTACTCAGGATATGATGGGAAAGGTGGGAAAGTTGGGAAAGATTCTGGGTCGAAGGGGACTGATGCCTAACCCTAAATCAGGCACGGTAACAACAGCGGCTGACTTACCCCGGGTGATTGGCGAAAGTCGTGGAGGGCGAGTAGAGTTTAGGCTTGACCGCACTGCTATAATTCATGTGCCTTTAGGTAAAGTCAGTTTTGAAGTAGATAAACTGATGGAAAACTTGACTGCTCTGATTGAAGCTATCATGAAGGCAAAACCCAGCGGTAGCAAGGGGCAGTACATTAAAAGCGCCTTCATATCTTCTACTATGGGACCGGGGATAAAGCTTGATTTGAAATCTATCTTGTCCCTTATAGGTCAAGCTGCTTAAAAATTCAATAATGTGCCAGTGACCGCAGGAGCGTCGCGCTTAAATATTTCCTGCCGAGGCATGATTGACTGAGAAGGTTGTGTACTCCCCTCGGATGAAAGTCCTTGTGTCACTGGCATAGGGACTTTTTATTTTAGGTAAGGAGAGAACTGCAATGCCGAAGGAAAAGAAAATATCAATAGTTAGTGGGCTGAAGGATAAATTCTCCCGGGCTAATATTATGTTGGTTACTGATTACCGTGGTCTCTCAGCCAAGGAAATCAATGAACTGCGGCGGCATCTTGACCGGTCTGGGGTGGAATACAGGGTGGTAAAGAACACCCTGGCTCGTCTGGCGGCTAATCAAGTCGGGAGGAAAAAGGTGGTATCCCTCCTTGACGGTCCTGTAGCCATAGCTTTCGGCTATGAAGATGAAGTAAAGTTAGCCCGTAGCCTTTTGGAATATATTCGAGACTCAGGTTCTATCTTACAGATTAAGGGTGGAGTGATGGGTGACAGAGTCCTTGACCAGAAAGATGTACAGACTTTAGCTACATTGCCAGCTAAGGAAGCCTTGGTTTCTCAACTGGTTGGGCAAATGCTTACCCCACTGCAAAGTTTGCATAATATACTTATTATACCTTTGAGAGGAATTTTAGTTCTATTACAAGCGCGAATGCGCCAGTTAGAAGGAGGATAGAAATGTCGGAAAATGAAACTGAAGCTAAGGAAGTCAAGAAAAGAACTACAAAAGGAAAAGCGGCAGCGAAAGGTTTACCATCACCAGAAGGAGGTATAAGTAAGATGACTAAAGAAGAAGTGATGGCTGCCATCAAAGGGATGACTGTGCTGGAGTTGGCGGAGTTGGTGAAAGCCTTGGAGACTGAATTTGGCGTGAGCGCGGCAGTCCCAATGGTGGCAGCAGCGGCTGCAGTTGCAGCGCCGGCAAAGGCTGCTGAGGCAGCAGCACCGGCTGAAGAAGAGAAAGCAGAATTCAAGGTGATTCTAAAAGAGGTTGGTGCTAATAAGATAAGTGTCATCAAGGCAGTGCGTGAAGTAACTACCTTGGGCTTGAAGGAGGCAAAAGACTTAGTAGAGGGTGCTCCTCAGACAGTGAAAGAGGGCATCGCTAAAGAGGAAGCGTCAGCTATTAAAGCTAAGCTGGAAGCTGCTGGAGCAGTGGCAGAGATTAAATAAAGTGTTGCTGAAAAATCCGCTTGAGGAAAAGAGAGACAAAGGGTTAAAACACAGGTTCTGGTCTCGGGAGCGCTATTTTCAGGTATTAGCCTTAATCTTAGTCCTGGCTTTTAGCGCTTTACTTTTTTCTCAGCGAGATAAGGTCGTGGAGCTGGGTGGCTATGGATATGCTGGGGCTTTTGTTATTTCTGCGCTCACTTCTGCGAGTATAATAATACCTGTTCCCGGATTTGTAGTTATCGCTACTTTAGGGGCTATTTTAGATCCACTGTGGGTAGGGGTGGTGTCCGGGTTAGGGGCGACTCTTGGTGAGATGACTGGTTATCTCTTAGGCTATGGCGGTCGTTTGGGTGTGGAACAGAGTAGATTGTATGCCAGAATGGTGGGTTGGATGGGGAAGTGGGGTGGTTTAACCATCTTTTTTTTGGCTTTAATCCCGAATCCGGCTTTTGACGTGGCTGGAGCTACCGCTGGTCTATCGCGTTATCCAGTATGGAAATTCGTCCTTTTTGCTGCTGCTGGTGAAATTCCCAAGCATATCTTCTTTGCTCATTCAGGGGCTTGGGGCATAAAGTATCTGCCGTTCCTATAATAATCTCTAAATCGTGAAACCCCAGTAATATTAGAGTAGACTTCGTGGTCGGTACTGGATTGCTTCAGCCAAGTGATTAGCTTTAATGATTTCAGACTCGCCAAGGTCAGCGATAGTTCGGGAGAGTTTAAGGACGCGGTGGAAAGCGCGGGCAGTTAGATAAAGTTGTTTCATGGCTGCTCGCAGTAGGTTCTGGGCTGCGGGCTCTACTTGGCAGAATTTTCTCACCTCTACAGGTGTCATTTCGGCATTGCAGGTGAGTTTGCTTTCCTCAAAGCGCTCTTGCTGAATTTGGCGAGCAAAATTGACCCTGTTTCTGACCTTCTCCGAATTTTCTGCGGAGCTGTCGGCGGCTAATTTCTCATAGTCAACCCGAGGCACTTCAATGAATATATCAAGGCGGTCAAGCAAGGGTCCGCTGATTCTTTTGTGATAGCGAGAAATTTCTCCCGGAGTACATTTGCACTCTTTTACCGGGTCACCGTAATAGCCACAAGGGCAGGGGTTCATAGCGGCTACAAGCATAAAGTTAGCCGGGAAGGTAACACTGCCCTGAGCTCGACTAATGGTAACGACTTTGTCTTCTAAGGGCTGGCGGAGGGACTCCAAAGCCATGTGCCCGAATTCTGGGAATTCATCTAAAAAAAGTACGCCACGATGGCTCAGGCTTATTTCACCAGGACGGGGGAAATGTCCACCACCTACAAGACCAGCGTGCGAGATGGTGTAATGAGGTGAGCGAAAGGGACGCTGGGTAATCATGGGCGTATCTTGTGGTAGAAGCCCACAGACACTATAGATTTTGGTTACTTCTAAGACTTCTTCAAATGACAATGAGGGAAGTATCGAGGGGAGTGAACGAGCCAGCATAGTCTTACCACTCCCTGGTGGTCCACACATAAGAATGTTGTGCCCTCCAGCGGCAGCTACTTCTAAGGCTCGTTTAGCATGTTCTTGCCCTTTTACGTGAGTCAAGTCTATGGCGGAATAGTCGGCAGTAAGAGAATAGTGATTAGCTTTTGGCTGGCATTCAGCTATGGGATTCTCGCCGCGAAGATGGCTGGCTAACTGAGATAGAGATAAGGCGGGGAAAACTTTGGCTTTCTCAATTAGAGAAGCCTCAGGGGCATCTTCGGCAGGGACGAAAACAGTTGACAATCCTCTTTCCTTTGTTAAGGCAACCATGGGTAGAATACCGTGGGTATGGCGTAAGCTACCGTCCAGAGAAAGTTCCCCAAGGAAAACAGCCTGGGAAACATCAGCATATACTTGCTGGGAACTGAGGAGTATGCCTATGGCTATGGGCAAGTCATAAGCTGGTCCGGCTTTCTTGAGGTCAGCCGGGGCGAGGTTTACTGTTATTCGCTTTGCTGGGAGAACATAACCTGAATTACGAATAGCTGCTCGGACTCGCTCCTTCGCCTCTTGAACTGCGGTATCTGGGAGTCCGACGATAGTGAAGGAGGGGAGTCCCGGCGAGATGTCAACCTCTACCTCAACGATAGCTCCATCCAGGCCGACCACAGCGCAACTCAGTACTTTAGCCAGCATTTTTTACTTTAGTTTTTGATGACATTATTGTTTGTTTATAATACCAACGACAGAGGCAATAGCATAGTCCCGGGTATGAGACAGGGAAACGCGGAGGTTGTTTATGCCTTGCTCTTTAGCTCTGGCATAAGCTTTCCCGTAGAGTCTGATCTGAGGGTTGCCATTATCATCGGACAGGATTTCAATCTCCCTCCATTTAAGACCTCTACTACCGGTTCCTAGAGTCTTCATAGTAGCTTCTTTGGCAGCGAAACGGGCAGCTAAAGCTGAACGACGATTCCGGTAAGTCATAATTTCGGCTTTGGTATAGATACGCTGCAAGAAGTTCTCTCTCCAGCGGGATATGGCTTTATCAATGCGGGCTATTTCTATTATGTCAATGCCAAGGCATAACTTTGAATCGGGAGTCATATTGGGACCTTTATTTTCAGACACAGTGAGTAAGTATACCAATGACCTTCTTCCGAGACAAGACTGGTGGCTTTAGCATTTGGCAATACCTTTGACTGATGATACTATTTCCATTAAAATTTCAGTTCTGTGCTCACGAGGCTTTGGTACCTGCTTAAGGAAGAAATATATAACATGAATAAAAGAAATTTGGACATACTTAAAAGGTGTGAGGTTTTCCTTGGGCTCACAGATGGGGAACTGGGGAAGATTTCTGATCTGCCTTCGTGTACAGTGCGTACCTATAAGGCTGGGACAACCATTTTCAGAGAAGGGGAGGAGGCTTCTACCTTGCATGTTTTGGATGAAGGTAGGGTTATGCTTACTATGAGACTATCAGCTGGGCGTGGCAGTCGTGAGGAGGTGGTAGATGTGGTAACTAAAGGTGGAATTCTTAGCTGGTCAGTGTTGGTGGCACCTTATATTTTGACACGCAGTGCCAAATGTATTGTCCCGTGTAAGATGCTGTCCATAGATGGAAAAGAGTTTCGGTTCTTTTTAGACAAAGAACCTTATACAGGTTATGAAATAATGAAGGGTGTGGTGAGGGTGATTGCCAGTCGATTAAGAGACACTCAGTGGTTGCTCGCTTTTGGAAAAAGGCGGGTCACTTTGTGAGGAGATGTGGCTTGAGGCTTAGAAACCAACTTTTTTGAGTTGCTTATCCACTCGTTTAAAAAGCTCTTCGGGGCTTACTGGTTTATCAATATAATCTTCGGCTTCTACTGTTAATCCTTCTGAGACTGAAATAGAAACCTCACCTATTTTTTGAGATAAGCTCGTTAATAGTAACACAGGTATCTTACTTAGCTGGGGATCTCGCTTCAGTTCGTCGCAGACTGTGAAGCCGCTTTTAGCTGGCATTATTATATCCAGGATAATCAAGTCCGGCTTTTCTTCTCTAGCTTTTCTGAGCCCTTCATTGCCTTGATAAGCAGTAATTACTTCATAAGGTTTGCTTTCCAGGACAGCTCTAGTTGCAGCAACAAAGTCAATATCGTCATCAATAAGAAGGATTTTCGGTTGCCTCTTTTTCATAACCTCCTCCTCAGGCTTCGTAGCCACAATGCCACCTGATTCTTTAGACTTTAGACCTTTTCTTGAGCAATTTTTCTACTCTTTGTAGCAAGATAGCTGGGGCAATAGGTTTTTCTGCATAATCATCCACATCCAATTCCATACCTGTTTCCAGCTCATAGCGGCGTCGGCTGGCTTCCTCTCTGACTGAAGTCAAAATAAGGATAGGGATATCAGCATATTTTGCCCATCTCGGGTCTTTTAGTTCCTTACACACGGCAAATCCGTCCATTTTAGGCATAAGGAGGTCGAGAATCATTAAATCTGGTTTTTCTGCTTTTAGTGTGGCTAAAGCATCTATACCATCTCGGGCAGTGACTGTTTGGTAACCTTGAGCTTCTAAGATAATTGAGACAGCGTCTAATATATCCGGGTCGTCATCAACCAAAAGAATCTTAGCACCAGGCATTTTTGCCTCCTTTCTCAACTTAATCAGAATTATACCACTGGTCTTGGTAACAAACCAGCACGTTCAACGATAGTCGGGACAATATCTTCCCAACCTACTGCCATAATGTG
>CAZJMM010000050.1:0-8931 GCA_964547155.1 uncultured Dehalococcoidaceae bacterium
GTGTCCCTCTGAAAATAGACATCAAACTCGGCAAAAACTGGGCTGAGATGGAGTAGGATCTCTAGGCAAAATAAGGTATAGCTTGAAAGTTGAGGAGGATTCATCGTGGCTTATTTCTTAATTTCGGTCTCTACAAAATTGCACCTCGATTTGTGCCTTAAACATGCACTTGCAGGCTTTCCGAACAGCACAAATGGATTGTGGACATTCACAGAGACTCTAGAGAATGACTTCATTTCTTTTTTATATGGTGCTAGAGTTTTCAATCTCTACAAAGTTACTAAAAAGGAAGCCATAAAGAATGCTGAATCCCTTCCACCTTGGCCACCAGTCACTTCCAAGATATCAGGTAAGGCTTACTATTTTCCCTTTCGTCTCAAATTAAATCCTGTTCGTGAATTTATCGAACCAATGGTTAGACCTGAATTTAATTATGTGGCTGAAAACTTACTCCTAAGAGGTGGCTATAAAAAACCCACTTTCAAGCTGATCAAACTACTTTCCAATCAGTTTCTCAAATGGGAACCATTTACAGTAAACCAGTAGAGCATTTAATCATCAATGATTATGACACATTCACGCCCATGCTTACTTGGAATAGAAGTCTTGCATCACCGCCAGAAACTTTCTATTTTCAAGAAGTCATTCTTCAATCTATGATAAGACAATGGCTATCTGACCATACAAATCTACAATTTATGCTTAATTCTATGGATCTACCCCATCTTCAAGCACAAGATTTCGAGGTTCTTGGAGAGAAAGCTTTGCCTGAAGGCCATATTGACATTCTTATCAAAGACCGTATACCCACTGGTTACTCTAGAAAAGTCATCATAGAAATTAAGCTCGGACAAGCTCAACTTAAACATGTCTTGCAGCTAAAGAATTACATTGATGAAATAGGGCAAGAATGCTTAGTAGGAACTTTGATAGCCCGAGGATTTCCAAAAAAAGTCCAAATGGAAGCAGAAAATAATAGAGTTGAATGTCTTACATACTCTTTTGGGCAAGTCAATATGACTAGAAAATATTCTTTTGCTGAGTTAAGATCAAATCTTACAATTTCACTACCAAAGGAGCACAAATTATGATTGAAGTAGAAAGTGAAATATTATCTGAAGTCATAGGATGCAAACTCTACCATAGGCATGCTCCCAAATACGGAGAGAGAGCCTGGATAGCAAAAGGCAAAAATTTAGATGTTGCATATTGGGACACGGGGAATACATGGTGCGCCATAATCGATGTTATTCCAAAAAGGGACGGAAAAAACCAAAAGGAAGTCATAAACTTTTACAGAAAGCTAAAAAGGGAGATAGCTAAAAACTATGACGAGAATATGTGGAGAATAGACTAAACAGCTAGTGAATCACAAGAAATTACTTTTAGAAGCTCGTCCCTCTTGGTGGAATTTCTTCTGGTATTTTGTGTTTGGCTGGCTAATCGTACCGGTGATCATAGCGCTCTGGAAAAGAGCAGGGCTTGTCCTGCGAGTATATAGCGACAAAGTTATGCTGGAAAGAGGAGTCCTTTCAAAACATATTACACAGGTCTTAATCTCCGACATCCGGTCTGTTGATACCAAGCAAGGCGTTATTCAAAGGATTTTCAGGATTGGCGATATTATGATAGGCACTGCTGGTATCTCCGGTTATGAAATCGTAGCTCAAGGACTGCCAGACCCAAGAGGTATAGTAGATTTAACCCTTGAACAAAGACAGAAAAGCATAAGAACAAACGACTGAGAATTGTCTTAATACCTTCATATTTAGCCACCGAAAATCATGCCTGAACTGCCTGAAGTAGAAACGATAAGAAACGAGCTATTGCCGGCATTAGTTGGGAGAACTATTACCCAGGTTACTATCTTTGACGCCAAAGTTGTACACCCGCTCTCGGTAGAGGAGTTCAGCCGAAGAGTGATTGGGCAAAGGATAGAAGACATTCGGCGGAGAGGTAAATACCTAATTTTCCCTTTGTCTAACGGAGAGACGCTTATTATCCATCTGAAAATGGCGGGAGCTTTGCTACTGACACCTCAGCAGCCTTCCCGTTACCTTAGAGCTTCGTTTCAGTTTGACAATGATACTCAGCTTTTTCTTATTGACCGTCGCCGGTTTGCTAAGATGTGGCTGACCAAAAATGCCGAGGATATCATCTACAAACTGGGACCGGAGCCTTTGACTCAGGACTTTAGCTACAAAGTTTTCTCAAGCCGACTGAAGGGACGAAAGGCGCCGATAAAAGCTGTCCTCATTGACCAGGGATTCATCGCTGGCGTGGGCAACATGTATGCTGATGAAGCTTTGTTCAGCGCTAAAATTCACCCACTGAGAAGAGCCGATAGCCTTTCTAAAGAGGAAACTAAGAGATTATACAAAGCTATCCGTGAAGTGTTGCAGTCGGCTATTGGTAATAAGGGAGCCAGTGTTGATACCTATATCCGCCCCAATGGCAGTTTAGGCACAGCTCACTTCAATTTTCAGGTAGCACACCAGCGGGGGAAGTTTTGCCCCATCTGTGGCTCACCTATCCAGCGCATTTCATTACGAAACCGGGGTACTTACTTCTGTCCTAAATGCCAGGTTTAACCTACTTGGTCTTTTCAGAAACGAGTATGCCACCCTTGGCAACATTCTCTTTGGCTACATCATAGAAAACAATAGAAGTCTCTTCTGGAGTCGTTTTGGCAATTCTGACTATAGCGTCAGTAATAGTTCGAGCTAATTCTGCTTTCTGAGCAAGTGTCCTGCCTTCATACATCTCAATCCTAACTATAGGCATTCGCCACCTCCATCATTGATCGATACTGATATGTTTATGTTAATTTATGCAAAGCATTCGTAAGGAGGTTAAGGCACCTTTCCTTACCAAGAATTTCCATAGTCTGAAACAAAGGGGTTGCAGCTTCCCGACCAGTGGTAATAACCCTGAAAAGCCTGAAAAGTTTGCCTGTTTTTAACCCCAATTCTTCAGCCATTGGACGGAGGACTTCCTCAATAGAAGTAGCCTCCCAATTTTCTATGACGGATAACCTCTTATAGGCCAAGTCCAGTGCCTTTTTGGCTGTATCAGTATCCATATCCTTTAACAGCTCAGCTTCATATTCCGGCTTGGGAATGAAGAAAAACAGGCTTAAGTGAGGCACTTCAGCTAAAGTCCGGGCTCGTTCCTGTATGAGAGGCATAATCTGTCTAACGTAATCTAAGTCTAACGGACGTTTCACTTTAGGGGGCAGGTTTTTTTCTAAGAAAGGCAGAGCCAGCCTCGTAAACTCTTCGGTAGTGAGACGGCGTAAATAGACTCCGTTCATCCAGTCCAGCTTTTCTTTATTAAAGATAGCCGCGGTCTTGCTGATGCGCTCCAAGGAAAAGTTTTTAACTATCTCGTCACGAGTTAAAAGTTCTGTCTTGTCATCCAATGACCAGCCTAATAAAGCCAGGAAGTTAACCATAGCCTCTGGAAGATAGCCCTGCTCTTGATAGTCAAGGACAGCAGTAGCCCCATGGCGCTTACTCAATTTAGACCGGTCGGGTCCTAAAATCATAGGCAAATGGGCAAACTCAGGAGTTCGCCATTCAAGGGCTTCGTAAAGGAGCACATGCCTCGGTGTACTGGACAGCCATTCGTCAGCTCTCAGAACATGGGATATTACCATCAAGTGGTCATCCACAATGTTGGCTAAATGGTAAGTGGGGTAGCCATCAGATTTGAGTAAGACGAAATCATCCAGGGTGCCGTTATCAAAGCTCACCTCACCTCGGATTAAATCGTAGAAGCTGGTCTTGCCCTCTAAGGGCGCCTTGAAGCGGACCACCGGTCTAATTCCAACAGTCTCCAGTTCAGCCCTCTGCTTCTGAGCTAATAACCGACAATGTCGGTCATACCCCGGAGGCTGCTTCTGTCTCATTTGTTCCTGTCGCATTGATTCTAAACGCTCTGAGGAGCAATAGCAGAGATAAGCATGACCTTCTTTAAGCAGTGAATCAGCCACCTCACGATAAATTTCCAGACGCTCAGACTGAAAATAGGGACCTTCATCCCAGTCAAGCCCCAGCCAGCGTAAACTTTCTAAGAGAGCTTCCGTTGCTCCTTCCACTTTCCTTGCTACATCAGTATCCTCAATGCGCAAAATGAAGCTACCACCGTAGTGACGAGCAAAAAGCCAGTTAAACAGAGCTGTCCTGATATTACCTAAATGGGGATAGCCGGTGGGGCTGGGAGCAAAACGAACTCTTACTGGTTTAGAAGGAATCTCGCCAATCATAAGTCGTTGAGAACCTCATCTAAATTCAGAAGAAATTAATGAAGGCTTAAAAGCTTTGGACGGAGAAGAAATTTCAGTTTTGATTAAAGTCTAACGGGTAAGAATGCGGTGCAAGTTTTGTAGCTGGACGAGATGCTTCTTCAAGCGGTTTGTCAGCTCTTCAGCTTCCTTCACGGCATTTTGACAGTCCTCTATCTCAGCAGTTACCTTAAACAGGATTTCGTTTTTTCGAGCAGCCAGATCAGCTTCAAAAGTTTTCAAGTCTTTACCTGACTGCGCTTGTGACATAAGCTGAGACAAGAGCCCACTTTCTCTTTCCATTTGCTCCCGCTTCAATTTGGCTATTGAATCTTCGAATTCTTTCATCTCGTTACCTCGTTAAGTTCATTTCTACTTTACCACATTTCCGTCTCTTTAGGCAATATCTAAAGAAAGAAAATACAGGGCTTGACGAAGGTCCCAAGGAAGCTCACAGGTGAACTCCTTATATTTCCCGATGGAAGGTAAGCGAAGCCTCAAATAGTAGGCATGAACAAATTGACGGCTAAGGTAAGGTGATTTGACCCCGTAGACCAAATCGCCCATCACCGGATAGCCAGCAGCTGATAAATGGACTCGTATCTGGTGTGTCCGTCCCGTCACCGGATTAACTTCGAGAAGAGTGCAACCCTTAAAGTATTGCCTAACCTGGTAGTGAGTTTGAGCTTCTCTTCCTCCCACTACTACTGCCATTCGTTTTCGGCGAGTTGGATGGCGACCAACAGGTGCATCAATAGTCCCTCGTTCTGGAGTTACTTTACCTCTGACCAAAACTAAGTAGCCCTTCTTTACAGAGCGCGACTTGAATTGGTTGACCAGATGCTGTTGGGTAACTCGATTTTTAGCCACAATGATTAGCCCTGAGGTATCTTTATCAAGGCGGTGGACTATGCCTGGGCGTAGGGAGTTATCCATTTCAGCCAACTCTGGACAATGAGCCAAAAGAGCATTGACCAAAGTATGACTGGAGTGCCCCGGTGCCGGATGTACGGTTACCCCTGCTGGCTTATCTACCACCACCAAGTCCCTATCCTCATAAACTACAGCTACTGGCATTGGTTCAGGAACAAGAGAGATAACTACAGGTGGAGGCAAGGTGACAGTCAACTTATCCCCAGCTTTTAGTTTATAACTCGTCTTTGGCAGAGTATTTCCTACCTTAACATAGCCCTGCTCAATCAGCCTCTGGAGATAAGAGCGGGAAAGTTCAGGAAACTCCTTAGTTAAATACTTGTCAAGGCGGATACCCGGGATGGAAACTGTGATATTAAAGGTCCTAACTTCCGCTTCGATGGGAGTATTCATCCTCTTTTAGTAATCGAACAAAGGATAGAACCGATGAGGATTAAGGCACCAACTGTTGTGGAGGCGTCAGCAAAATTAAATGATGGCCAATGAAAATCGCCCCACAGACGCACATCAATAAAATCAGTCACATAACCAAAACGAAGGCGGTCTATCAGGTTACCTACAGCACCACCAAGGATGAGACCAAGGACAGTAGTGTTCAAAGCCGTGACTGGAAAAAAACGGTAATAAAGTAGCAGGATAAACAATATACTAACCAGAGCTATTATTGCTAAAAGGAAGGCTTGATTAGTCAGGATTCCAAAGGCTGAGCCAGTGTTCTGGACATGAGTTAAGCGGAGAAAGCCTTCTTTAGGTAAGGACATGCCAGGTAACAGGTTACTCCTGACCCACAGCTTGCTTACCTGGTCGATAACTACAACAAAGAAGGCAATAGCCAGAAACAGAAAACTCTGGCGTTTACCTTGCCAATCTACCTTTGGCATCTTTCGCTTGACGTGCTTTGCAACTGAGGCATAAAGTAGCTTGAGGCAATGCTTCAAGCCGAGCGGGCTCTATGGCCTGACCACATCGGTCACATAGTCCATAAGTGCCCGCCTCCCACTTGTTCAAGGCATGCTCTATCTCAGCAAGGGCCTCATTTAGGCGCCTTTCCAGAGCAGACCGCCTCTCTAATTCAAAGACTTCAGTAGCCTCCTCTTCCCGTTTACCAAAAGGGCTTCCTTCCCGCCTTTCCGTAGGCGGACGGGTACTGGCTTTGAGCTGGTCAAGCTCTGCTAATACCCGTGCCTTTTCTTGTTTCAGGCGTCCATGAATTAGCTTTAAATCAACCATTTGCGAAGCACATCTTGCCCACAATCGGGAAAGCATTCTAACCTACATATAAAGAATAGCAAGCTAACCGTAGTTCAGTCAAGCATAGCTTGCAGCTGTCGGATAGTGCCTATGGCTTGCCCCCGCCAGTGATTGTTGGCAAAAACAAAGGTTTTTTGAGCTAAGTTGCGCAACTTAGCTATTTTAGGTAACCATTCTTTGAGTTCTTCTGCAGAATAGGTATAGTCATACCTTTCATAAGCATGTTCATGCTGCCACCACTTGGTCGCATTGCGTCCGTGGAAACGTATATAGGCAATATTGCTGGTTGCTTCAGCTACAGGCGGCAAAAGCCCGGGTAATAATGGCTCATCAACACAGCAGAAACCTAATCCGTACTGGTGTAACCAAGTAAAGACTTCAGGCTTCAACCAGCCAATATTTCGAAATTCTACCACAACAGGTAAATTGTCCAGCCAATCCTTAAAAAGTTCGAGATAATCCCGATTTTGCCGATTGAGACCAAAACTATAAGGAAATTGTGCCAAAATAGAGCCTAATTTCCCAGCAGTGATAAACGGCTCGAGCATCTTCCTGAAAGCAATAAAGGTGTCCCTGTTCATCTGACGTTTATGAGTCAACTCCTGATTGGCTTTGATGGAAAAAAGGAAGTTTTCACCTGTCTTGGCAATCATAGCTTCCAGAACAGAAAGTTTAGGTAGAGCGTAAAAAGTAGAGTTCAGTTCCAGAGTATTAAATTCCCGGGAATAATAGCTCAGCCATTCCCGCCGTGGCATCCCTTTAGGATAGAAATTGCTTACCCAGTCGTCATAGCTGAACCCTGAGGTACCCAAGTAAAGCATCAGTGGCAATCTCGCAGAGCTTATTCAGGCTTAATAATAGACAGTCAACCGAAATCTTTAAAAGGCTACGGCTTCTTCAACAGTAACCTTGACTACGTTGTTGACTTTCATTTTACGGGCTACATATTCCTGCTTAAGCTTTTCGAAAGGCTCGCCCGAAGTTAAAATTTCAGCTTTTCCCCAGATCCGGCAACCTTTTCGCAACTCAGGATTAAGACAAAGTATTGCCACTTGGGGATTCTCCCTTAAATTAGCGATGGTACGAGGTGAAGCGATATCAGCAAAGACCACATGCTCGTCGTCTAAAACACGAAGAGAACCTTTCGCTGACACATTGGGTTTGCCGGCTTTGTTAGCTGTAGCTACAATAGCTGGCCCAAATTCCTTAATTGCCTTCTTAACCTCTTCAGACATCTTACTCATGAATGCTCCTCCCCTTTCGATAAATTGTAGCTGGCAACAAGTTTTTATTCTATTACACCTCTCTAAACTCACCTTCTATAGTGCCTTCTTCGGGACCGCGAGTCTCTGGACCTGGTTCACCACCTGGTGGCGGAGGCGGAGGTGGAGTGCCAGCCTGCTGATAAATGGCAGCTCCAATACGCTGCATGACCTCCGAGAGTTCCTGCATGGTGCTCTTGATATAGTTAACATCTTTCCCCTGAAGAGCTGAACGGACAGCAGCTATCTTACCATCTACCTGCTGTCTTAAATCGGAAGGTATTTTATCTCCCTGTTCTCTGATTGTACGTTCAGCAGTGTAGACTAGGGTATCAGCTGTGTTACGAGTCTCAGCTTCCTCTTTCTTACGAGCATCGTCAGCAGCAAAAGTATCTGCCTCTCGCTTCATCTTTTCAACCTCTTCTTTGGAAAGACCACTGGAGGCAGTAATGGTAATTTTCTGCTCCCTACCTGTTCCCTTATCTTGAGCCCGAACACTCAGAATGCCATTAGCATCAATATCAAAAGCCACTTCAATTTGGGGTACTCCACGTGGTGCCGGTAAAATGCCGTCAAGCATAAACCGCCCTAAAGTGCGGTTGTCTGTCGCCATAGGTCGTTCCCCCTGAAGCACATGGATTTCAACACTAGGCTGATTGTCAGCAGCAGTACTAAAAATCTGGCTTTTTGAGGTAGGTATAGTAGTATTGCGTGAGATTAACGGCGTAGCTACTCCGCCCAAAGTCTCTATTCCTAAAGTCAAAGGAGTGACATCCAATAATAATACTTCTCTCACCTCACCTTTTAGTACACCAGCTTGTATGGCAGCACCTAAAGCTACGGCTTCATCAGGGTTGATACCTTTTATAGGTTCCTTACCAAAGAATTGCCTCACCATTTCCTGGACCTTTGGCATCCTTGTCTGTCCGCCGATTAAAATTACTTCATCAATTTGAGCTGGGGCAAGACTAGCGTCAGATAAAGCCTGTCGGACAGGACCAATACTTCGCTCTAACAAATCCAAGGCTAATTGTTCCAATTTAGCCCGAGTCAGAGTGATATTCATATGTTTTGGTCCGGTAGCATCAGCAGTAATAAAGGGCAAATTAATTTCTGTCTGAGCTACTGTGGACAATTCTCGTTTAGCTTTCTCACCAGCGTCTTTTAGCCGCTGTAATGCCATCCTGTCCTGCCTCAGGT
>CAZJMM010000051.1:0-8775 GCA_964547155.1 uncultured Dehalococcoidaceae bacterium
TTATTATTCTTTCAGGTGGCAGGGGGTTACGGTTAGGGCGGGACAAAGCTCTGGAAAAGATTAACGGGCAAAGCCTGATTGAAAGAGTTATAGACCGTCTCCTCCCCCTCGGGCAGGAGATAATGTTGGTTACTGCCCAGGAACAAGTTCCGTCCCTTACTTTTCTGTCTTCCTTGCCTATGAAGGTAAGGATAGTAGTTGACTGCTATCCGGGTAAGGGACCTCTTGGAGGCGTCTATACCGGACTGAAGGTAGCCGATACATTTTATAGTTTGGTTGTGGCTTGTGATATGCCTTTTCTTAACTTGGGTCTTCTGGGTTACTTAGTTCGTCTTGCGCCTGGTTTCGATTTAATTGTGCCTAAACTTGGGGGTATGTTGGAGCCTCTTCACGCTGTCTATTCTAAAGATTGTTTGAAAGTGATGGAGAAACCATTGCGAGAAGGTTATCTCCAAATAGCTAAAGTTATTCCTCTGGTTAAAACCCGTTATGTCTTGGATGAGGAAGTGGATAAGTTTGATCCGAAACACATAAGTTTCTTTAATATCAATACTGAGGCTGACTTACAAAGAGCTAAAGCGCTAATAATAGAGCGGAACAAAGCTGATGATAACGCAGTAAACAAGGTGGGAAGATGATTAGTGTTGAAGAAGCTTTGCATAGGATTCTCAGCTTTGTAGATGTCCTTGAGGCTGAAACAAAGCCTATTACAGAGTGTTTAGGTCAAGTCTTGGCTGAGGACATCTATTCTGAGTTCGATATCCCAGCTTTGGATAATGCTGCTATGGATGGCTTCGCTGTGCAGTTCAGCAGTATTACTGGGGCTACTCCTCATCGTCCTAAGGTGCTCCGTGTTATTTCTGATGAAATAGCTGCCGGTTCTATTACTGACCGAGAAGTGGCACCAGGTACAGCTATAAGAATTATGACTGGTGCTCCCGTGCCCAAAGGAGCTGATACTGTTGTCACCTTTGAGGATACAGATGAAAAAGAACGGAGAGCCTCTGCCTCCGAAAGCAGCTTGAGAGAAGTTGGTATTCGCCAAGAAATCCCGAAGGGGTCAAACATTCGCTGGGCTGGAGAGGATATTAAAAAAGGTAGATTAGTCCTAAATAAAGGAAGGGTGTTTGGACCTGCTGAGATTGGAGTATTAGCTTCGTTGGGCAAGGCTACTACTTCAGTGTTTCGACGCCCTGTGGTGGCGATACTGGCGACAGGCAATGAACTGATACACATAGGTAATCCCCTTGCTCCTGGCAAAATATACAATTCAAATAGTTACGGTTTAGCGGCACAAGTATTGCGCTATGGTGGGATACCTAAATTATTGGGGATTGCTCCTGATAATTTTAGTTTTTTGGTAGAGGCTATTCATCAAGGCTTTGATTCCGATTTATTAATAACTTCGGGTGGGGTCTCGGTGGGGGATTATGATGTAGTTAAAGATGTTTTGGCTAAGGAAGGAGAGATAAATTTCTGGTCAGTGCGTATGAAACCTGGAAGACCTTTGGTTTTTGGCGTTTTTAGAGATAAAACCGGGAGGAAAATACCGCACCTTGGTCTACCTGGAAATCCGGTAAGTGCCATGGTTACTTTTGAGGTTTTCGCTCGTCCGGTTATCTTGAAAATGATGGGCAAGACGAATCTGACAAAACCAACTGTTAAAGCAGTGCTTAGAAGCACTATCCAGAACGAAGATGGTCGCCGCGTCTTCGCTCGGGTAAAGGTCGTAGAGGAAGAAGGCAATTACTTCGCTACTCTTACTGGTAGTCAGGGCTCTAATATTTTAACTTCCATGGTTCAGGCTAACGGCTTGGCTATTGTTCCTGAAGAAATGAGAATGGTGCAACCAGGGGACGTAGTTGAGGTGATGATGCTGGGTTGGGATAAACCACAAAATTGAATGAGGAGAAAAGATGGTTCCAATTATCGCTGTGGTAGGTAAATCTAACTCCGGGAAGACAAGGTTGTTAGAAAAGTTAGTACCGGAATTAGGGAGGCGAGGTCACAGAGTAGCTGTGGTCAAGCACATGGGTCAGGATTTTGAATTAGACCGTCCGAACAAGGATAGCTGGCGTCTAACGCAGTCTGGTAGCGAGACGGTGATATTAAGTTCAGCTCAACGTTTAGCCTTAATCAAATTAACGGACCACGATGCCTCTTTAGCGGAGTTAGCCCATTTTGTTGGTGCTGACTTCGACCTTATTTTGACGGAAGGCTACAGACATGATAAAGCTTCCAAAATTGAAGTCCACCGGAAAGAATTGGGCAAGGACTTGCTATGCTCGCCAGAGGAGCTTCTGGCTCTGGTCAGTGATGAGAAGATGGATGTCTCAATCCCCCAATTCACTACTGACGATGTTAAGGGATTAGCTGATCTTATTGAACGCAACTTTCTTGGCAAGCGTGAAGATGACATCGCTGTTTTTGTAAATGATAAACCTGTGCCTCTTAATCCTTTTGTCAAAGAATTCCTGATCAAGACCATGTTGGGCATGATGTCAGCTCTTAGAGGCGTTGAAGAAGTAAAGAAGTTGGATATCTGGTTTAGAGCGAGAACCAAAGGTAAGTAATGATTTTTGAAGCTTCTAAGTTTGTTTTTACACCGGAGCCGGCTGTGTCTCGTGCACGACGGGTTTCAATCAAACCTTGTGCTAACTATGCTTTGCCTCACCCGGTGACTACCAGTCGGGAGACAATACGCCTGATCATCGAGGGTATTAGACGGGTGAGTGATGCTGATATCCTCATCTTGGAAGGGACTCCAGATGGTGGTTCCATCTATGAAGTGTATAAAGCCTTATCTTATGATTTTCCGAGGGTGCTAATGCTGGATGTCAAAGATTGTATTTGGGTAGAAGTGGAGAACCCGTTATCTCACTTTTTTGCTGTGCCCACCTTTTGGGTACCTAATGTGGTTCTGTCCAGCGATTATCTTATTAGTATTGCTCCGTTTAAAGCGTTTGGTAAGAGTGGTAGCTTTAGTGTGATGAACCTCCTGAGTCTGCTACCAGTGGCGAAATATCGAGGAGAAGATAGTGGCTGGGAGAGCCTTTATAAATTGGGAATACATAAGGTAATAGCTGACCTCTATTTTACTCTTCCCTTTGATTTGGGTATTATTGACGCTCGCAAAAAATTCATCGGGGTTGACGACCCAACGCGGGGGAAAGTGGAAGAATATGGGAAGATATTTATCGGCGAGCCTTATGAAGTCGATAAAGAAGCGTCAGATATAGCCGGACTTGAGACGGAGTACCTTGAGCTAATTGAAACTGGTAAAGCTGAGCTTGAGAGTTAAAAGCTATGAATGAGCAAACAGTTGAAAAAGCAATTGAAGAGGGAGAGGTAAGTTATTTTATTGACCTTGCTCATTTCAATGATGCAAATCGTTCTTTCGGTACCGTAATCCACGGTCGCCTCTGCTCTAAGTGTCAACAACGAGTGGGTGCTAAATTAGAAAAACAAACACCGGGTAAACTATTATCCATGGTCAAGGGTTGTTGCTCAAAACTTGCAGACTTTATCACACCAAAAATGCCAGTCTCCGAAAAGTTGTTCCGGATCTTCTTAGCTTCAGGCAATCAACCTTTAAAGGTGACCGAGTTAGCGGCAAGGCTAGCGGTTTGCTCTGGTGCCTCCTTACCGGAGTCGGCCTTGAGGCGCTTGCTGGACAGTGACCAATATTATGGCTTCAGCCAGTATTCAATACCTAACTTCGAAGTTGGCAAAGATTCCGGTATAGGGTAGCCAGTTCACTTCTAGTTTTTCCACGGCAGCTTCAGGTGGACCTACTTCCAGTTGTTTGATTAACTTCTCTAACTGCTGTCTGTCCCCCTCAGCGTAGACTTCAACTTGTCCCCCGGGGAGGTTGCGTGCGTAGCCTTTTAAACCAAGGGCTTTAGCTGCCCGAGAAGTGAAGGCTCGAAAATAGACACCCTGAACGTAACCATAAACTGTGATTTGAACACTAGCTGATTCAGGCATTGCTCACTCCCTTTCTATCAGACCAGCCTAACTATGACCGGATGAACCTTATCAAGGCGACTCAATCCAGCTTCATATGCCATGTTGATTGCTTCCATGAACTCTTCACGACTTAGCGACCGTGCCAATGAAGGCAGCTGAAAGGCTTTGTGGCATGGATGGTATTGAGCCATGACATTAATATAAGTATTAGTTGAGATTTCTGTAGCTAAAAAGTTTACTATTTCTCGTGTGCCTGCCAAGCTGTTAGGTAGCACTAAATGACGTACCAGAAGTCCCCGCTGGGCTATTCCTTCTTCATCAATTTGCAGGTCACCTACTTGACGGTGCATTTCTTTAATTGCGGCTTTGTTTATTGGCGGGTAATCTTTAATTCCTGATAACTCTTCAGCAATCTTGTCATCAGAGTATTTCATATCGGGCATATAAATATCCACAATACCGTCGAGAAGCTTTAATGTCTCTACCGAGTCATAGCCACCAGAATTATAGACTAAAGGAAGACAAAGTCCGGATTCTATTGCTATCTGTAAAGCTTCCAAAATTTGAGGAACGACATGGGTTGGCGAAACCAAATTTATGTTGTGACAGCCTCGCTTCTGGAGAGAAAGCATCATTCTGGTTACATCCTCCTTGTTTACTTCAATGCCTTCTCCAAGCTGGCTTATGGAATAGTTCTGGCAAAAAAGGCATTTCAGGTTGCAATTGGTAAAAAAGATAGTCCCGGAGCCATATTTACCCACAAGGGGAGCTTCTTCACCAAAGTGGGGTCCGTAGCTTGAGACCACAGCTTTGGCTCCAGTGCGGCATTTGCCTGTCTCCTCAGCTAAGCGATTAACACCACAGGCATGTGGGCAAACTCGGCAACTCTCTAATAATGCTTTGGCTGCCTCTATCCGCTGCGCCAGCCTACCTTGATAATAAAGGTCCAAATAAGCTGGTTTCACATTATTCCTCAATTGGGGGTGGAGTCTTTTTGCCTTTCTTAATTACTTCCACTGTTACCGGGGGTGTAAGGATAGTGGCAGTGGTTGTGGTTTTAGCTGCACCCTTTTTAGGCTTCTTTTTTTCTCGCCATCTATAATCTCTGCGTCCCATAAAGGTCACCTCACTTCCATCTTTGGATACAACGTTACTCTTCTAAACAAGTTTAGCAAAGGATAGCCTTATGTGTAAAGAAAAAAGTTTGGTTGTCATTGTGAGGCACGAAGTGCCGAAGCAATCCTTAAATATAATGGTAAGATTGCTTCGGTTGCAATGACGAATTAGGGGGATTAATAAGCGTTCCTGGGCTGGTTATCTCTGGCAGCGGAGCTGTTCCCAGGCTGACTGGGCTGCTGCCATCTCAGCAGTTTGCTTGCTTTTTCCTGAACCTCTTCCGAGTATTCTATCTCCAAGTATAACTTCCACAGTGAAGCTCCTATCGTGGTCAGGACCGGTAGCCTCTATCAAGTGGTATACAGGAGTTTGCTGATATTGAGCCTGAGTGTATTCTTGAAGCATAGTTTTGTAGTTGGGAGTTACCCCACGCTCCTTTATTTTTTGAAGCTCTGAGCTTAGTAGTTTTGAGACAAAGTCTGCAGCTAATATCAGACCTTGGTCGAGGAAAATAGCCCCGATGACTGCTTCCAGGGTATTAGCCAGGTTGCTTGGTTTCTTTCTTCCTCCGCTAAGTTCTTCACCTCGCCCCAGATGCAGATAGTCTCCAAGTTTGAGAGATATAGCTAAACGAGCTAAAGTTTCTCGACAAATTAAGGAAGTTCGGATTTTTGTCAATTCACCCTCAGAAAGCTCAGGAAACTCTTGGTAAAGGATATTGGTAACTACAAAATTCAATGCCGCATCTCCCAGAAACTCAAGACGTTCATTGGAAGGGAGGGGTAACTCTGGGTTCTCATTAACTGCGGAGCTGTGGACTAAGGCTTGTTCCAGCAGAGACTTGTTGCTGAAGGATATACCGAGAGTTTGCTTGAGAATATCAAGTTCAGGCATCTTGCTAAGTAGTATAGCAAAGGAGTTATGAGCCAACAAGAATTGATTCTCTTGCCTTTATCAGCTAAACTGTTATTGAAGGTTGTGAGGTCTACGAAAAGTGAAATGCTTTTTTTGTGGCAAAGAGTATTTGACCCAAGAAGAGGTTATGAATTGCGTACTGAACCATGTCCGTGAGTCTCAAGAGGAGCAGGCTAAACAGTTACAACGAACTTATCTGATGCTGATGGCAAGTCAGTTAACGATGGCTTCTTTAGCCACCCACTCGTCCGCTCGGGAAGTGGTGGAGAGGTTCGGTGAAATTTACGAACTTTTGGAACGCCTGGCTCGTGAGCCGCATGTTGCCGATGAAATTGAAAAATGGCTGCGAGATAAGGGCGGTGAAAATAGCACTGGGACTTGAATCTGTTGCCGACTTGAGATTTTGGATTTCGCTCTAACTTCCTTCCTTTTCTTAACTTTTGAGCCTGCATCTCCTGAAATCAGCGCTGACCTTCTGTCCGGGATTTGCTACGTTTCGTTACCTGTCGGTGTTTTATTAAATTTTCTCATATCTCGCATTTAGTGCCACAACACATAAACTTAATAACTTCTTAATAATTGTCCGCCATACTGTTTTAGTAAGAAATAGACATAAACCTTGAGGTTAACTGATACGTTATAAATAACAGTAGAACTAAATTCCTACTGTGAGAAGTGACTTTTAGGTGATTGTTACGTTAACTCTGTCAGCTTAGACTGGTATTACATGAGGCTAAAATGGCAAATAGGGAAGCTTTTGGACCACTGAAATTTATGGCGAAATGGGACTCGATATTATCTTCAGGGAAGCTATACCTGGGGATATTTTGTTTCATATCAAGCGCATTTGGAGTGGTGTTTAAATCATTTGAAGGACAGACCACCGTTTTGTTGGTTGTGTTTGGCATAATCTTGGTTAGCAATAGCCTTGGTGACAAACGCCGTAAGTTCTGAGCATTACTCCACCAGTAATCTAATTTTCCTCACCTTTTTCAAGTTAGTTACGCACAAATAAGAACCTTCCTTTTTAGCAAACTGTGCCTTCGTTGTTTCTCCTTGCTTAGCCGCATTACTTGGCAAGCTTGCTGCGCCGAAAATTTTAAGCGAGATGCCTTGGTTCGTTGCTGTTGAAATTGGACTCCTTTTTGAATTATAGTTTACAGTCACTACTTGATGAAATTAGCTGAGAGACCCGAAAACTAGGGCAAGTTTATCATGGTCATCCTGCCTGATACCGGTGAGCACTACTTGTCCGCTGGATTATTTTGAGAATTAATAACTGCTTAGGAGGTTGCCAAAATGGACGAGATAACCATATCTAAGGCGATAACGGAAAGCTATACCAAAAACCTTCTGGAATATATGGAAGTGGATGTAGCTATAGCTGGTGCTGGTCCGTCAGGCATGACTGCCGGCTATTATTTAGCCAAACGAGGAGTAAAGACCGCTATATTTGAAAGGAGGTTAAGTGTTGGTGGTGGCATGTGGGGTGGCGGCATGATGTTTAATCGTATTGTAGTTCAAGCTGAAGCCAAGGAAATCCTGGACGAATTTGGAATAGCGGCTAAAGAGTACCAGAAAGACTATTATGTTGCTGATGCTTTAGAGGCTGTTTCGGCTCTTTGTTACCAGAGCTTGAAAGCTGGCGCTCGCATTTTTAATTTGCTCAGCGTTGAGGATGTAATGATAAGAGAGGATGACAGGATAACTGGCTTGGTGTTAAACTGGAGCGCCGTCTCCTTAGCTGACCTACATGTTGACCCGCTGACGATTAGGTCAAAACTGGCAATAGATGCCACCGGGCATGACGCTGAAGTTTGCCGCACAGTTGCCCGAAAAATAGGTGCCAAGCTAAGAACGAAAACAGGTGAGGTGATTGGGGAAAAGCCCATGTGGGCTGAGGTGGGGGAAAGGGAAATTGTGGCTAACACTAAGGAAGTCTACTCTGGTCTTCTGGTAGCGGGTATGGCAGTCAATGCTGTCTTCGGCTTTCCGCGTATGGGAGCTATCTTTGGGGGCATGCTTCTCTCCGGTAGAAAGGCTGCCGAATTAGCTATTGAGCTACTAAAGAAAGCTAAGCTTGCTCCCAGCTAAACCGGGGTAGAAAAGGAGGCACCAAATGGCAAAAACCATTGCTGAGATAAACGAAAAAATTAAAAAAGGAGAAGCAGTAGTAGTCACCGCTGAAGAGATTATTGATATTGCCAAGAAAAAGGGAATCAGCAAGGCTGCTCAAGAAGTTGATGTTGTCACCACGGGTACCTTTGGTCCTATGTGTTCTTCAGGGGCTTACTTCAATGTGGGGCATACCAAGCCGAGAATAAAATTAGGTGGTGGCAAAGTCTATCTTAATGACGTCCCTGCCTATACTGGTGTGGCAGCCGTGGACATTTTCTTAGGGGCTACCGCTATTCCTGATGATGACCCCAGGAATAAGATTTATCCTGGGGAATTCCGCTATGGTGGCGGTCATGTCATAGAAGAACTGGTGGCAGGGAAGGATGTCCGATTGGTGGCTACAGCTTACGGCACTGACTGCTACCCGAGACGAAAACTGGAGACATGGATTAGCCTTAAAGACATGAATGAAGCTGTTCTCTTTGATGTCAGAAATGCCTACCAGAACTATAATGTCGCTGTTAATCTCTCCGACCGCATTCTTTATACTTACATGGGAGTACTCAAACCTCAACTGGGTAATGCCAACTATTCTACGGCAGGTCAACTATCACCTCTGTTCAATGACCCCTTCTATAAGACTATTGGCATTGGCAC
>CAZJMM010000052.1:0-8758 GCA_964547155.1 uncultured Dehalococcoidaceae bacterium
ACTTCGCCCACTGGCATGCTCGCACCGGCAAGTTTAACTCCTACAGTGAATTCATAGCCATCCTATGGCAAGTTAGAAAGGAATTAGGTAGGCAAGCCCTGGATGACATACATATCCATGTCTCTGGAATAGCCTATGGCAGGCAGGGAGAGAGTAAGCACCTGAACTTAAAGGAATCAGACTTCAACTATACTGATTTTGTTAAAGCCCTAATAGATTATGAGGTCAAAGGCTTGGTGGTCGCTGAAAGCCCCAACTTAGAGGAAGACGCCCTTCTTCTACAGAAAACTTACCAGTCCCTGATGCCAAGTCACTAAGTAAACTTCCCTGGTATCTCCACCCCACAATCAGGACAACAGCCATCCTTTATCCGATACTTGGCGACATCAAAAACGTACCTCTCAATGAGAAGCTGCTGACATTGATGGCAATAAGTATTCTCTGCCGGATGACCAGGAACATTGCCGATATAGACGTATTTCAGTCCCCCCTCATAAGCCTTTTGCCGGGCTTTCTCCAAGGTAATTATGGGAGTGGTACTAACCTGAGAAAGCTCCAGATGAGGATAGAAGCGGGTTAAATGCCACGGTGTGTAACAACCTAATTCCGCACATATCCAGTTGGCAATGCCTTCCAACTCATCTTCGTCATCATTAAAACCGGGAATGACATTGGTGACCACTTCCACGTGCATTCCCCATTTGTACTTAGCACTCTTGGTAGCTTCAAGAATAGGAGAAAAATCAGTAATATGCCCGATTCTGTTATAAGAAGTTGCTGAAAAGCCTTTTAGGTCAACTCGAAAGACATCCAGGTAAGGACCAATGACATCCAAAGCTTCCTGAGTCATATAGCCATTAGTGACATAGTTAGTATAGAGATCTTGCTCTTTAGCCAGTCTGGCTCCAGCTAAAGCATACTCCAGCCATAAGGCTGGTTCGTTGAAAGTCCAGGAGATACCCAAGCAGTTATACTTCTTTGCTAAAGCCACCAACTCTTCAGGCGATATGTAGTCGGTCTGTCTCACACCTTCCCCAGGTTTAGCATGGGAAATCTCCCAGTTCTGGCAGCCGGGACAGCGGAAGTTACAGCCTAAGCTTCCCACAGACAGCCAGCGGCTCCCCGGGTAGAAATGGAAAACCGGCTTCTTTTCTATAGGATTTACAGATATGGAGGCAACCTGACCATAGATGAGAGAATAGAGTTTTCCCTTCTTATTTTCCCGGGTGAAACAATAGCCCCGTTTGTCATTCTCAATAACGCACCGACGGGGGCAGACACCGCACTTAACTCTATCCTCTTCCAGTCTCTCATAAAGCAATGCTTCAACAATGCCGCTGGTTTTGCCAACAACTTCCATAGCATTGATTATAACTGGGTTGCTTATTCCATACCATTAGCCAATACCTATGACAACAAAGGCTTAGTAATCCAAATTGCCATTGCTTTTTTCTTATTTAGCCAATTTCTGGTATAATAAACCTACTGAAAATTTGAAATGTTTTAGTCAGGTAAACCATGAATAAGATAAGGTGGCAAAGTACTCTATTTTATTTGTTACTCTTGGTGGGTCTGCTTATTTTTGCCTCCACATTCCTGCCTCTCGGTCGTGGCCCCGAAGAAGTAGCTCTTTATAGCCTCATTGACCAGGCTAAGCAAAACCAAATTGACACTATAAGACAAGAAGGTGACACGGTAGTTGGTCTCAAGGACGGGAAGGCTTTGGTCAAAGCCTCCTTCGTAGGTGGGACTACCGACTTAGTCACCATGCTTAAAGAAGAAGGGGTAACAATTGGAGAAGGTGGCATAAGAATTGATGTTAAACCCAGCTCTAGCTGGGGAGGTATCCTCCTTAACTTCCTGCCTCTCGTCCTTTTTGGGGCTCTGCTTTTCTTCCTTTTCCGCTCTGCCCGAGGCGCCAATACCCAAGCCTTCAACTTTGGGCGAAGTCGGGCACGCTTAGCTGATGCCACTAAGCCCCCCGTCACCTTCGCTGATGTTGCTGGTGTTGATGAAGCCAAACAAGAGCTCCGAGAGGTGGTTGAGTTTCTGAAGTCACCGCAAAAATTCCAGGCTTTGGGTGCCCGTATCCCCCGGGGTATACTCTTGGTCGGACCTCCAGGCTCAGGCAAGACATTACTTGCTAAAGCCATCGCTGGGGAAGCTGGCGTGCCCTTCTTTTCCATCAGCGGTTCTGAATTTGTGGAAATGTTTGTTGGCGTTGGCGCTGCCCGAGTCAGGGACCTCTTCGAGCAAGCCAAACGCAACTCGCCTTGTATCATTTTTGTGGACGAAATTGATGCTGTCGGTCGCCACCGAGGAGCTGGCTTGGGTGGTGGTCATGACGAACGGGAACAGACCCTAAACCAAATACTTGTCGAAATGGACGGCTTCGATACTAACACCAATGTTATCGTACTCTCGGCAACCAACCGCCCTGATATCCTCGACCCGGCTTTGCTCCGCCCAGGTCGCTTCGACCGTCATGTCATCATTGACCAACCTGATATCAACGGGCGCAAAGCTATCCTCGAGGTTCACGCCAAAGGTAAACCTTTAGCCAAAGATGCTAACCTTGAGTTGATAGCCAAACAAACGCCGGGGTTCAGCGGCGCCGACTTAGCTAATTTAATCAACGAGGCTGCTATTTTGGCTGCCAGAAATGACCGCAAGGACATCAGTCTAAAGGAGCTGGAGGAGTCTATTGACCGAGTCATTGCCGGTCCAGAAAAGAAAAGTCGCCTCATCAGTCCCAAAGAAAAGGAAATCATCGCTTACCATGAAGCCGGGCATGCCTTGGTTGCCAGGATGCTACCCAACGCTGACCCAGTCCACAAAATTTCCATTGTTTCCCGAGGAATGATGGCTGGCTGGACTCGTTTCCTGCCCACTGAGGACCGCCATTTGTGGACGCGCTCCCAATTTGATGATAGGCTGGCGGTGAGCTTAGCCGGGCGAGCTGCTGAAGAAATCATCTTTACTGAAGCCACTACCGGAGCCCAAAATGACCTGGAGCAGGCTACTAAACTGGCGCGAAAGATGATAACCGAATACGGTATGAGCGACAGTTTAGGACCGCGCACCTTTGGACGAAGAGAAGAACTTATTTTCCTTGGTCGCGAAATTACAGAGCAACGAAATTACAGCGAAAAAGTAGCTGAAGAAATCGACAAGGAGGTACGTAACCTTATTGACCGGGCTTACGGCACGGCTAATAAGATTTTAACCAAGAACAAGGAAAAGCTGGAGCAAATTGCCCAGCGCCTAATCGCCAAAGAAACCTTGGAAGAGACTGAACTTGAGGCTCTATTCAAAGAACCTGCACCCTCACCCCAGCCCGAGACAATCCCAGCCTCCTGAAAGACCATTTAGTAAAACTGGATGAAAATCAAAGTCAGATTTTTTGCCCGATATCGTGACCTTGTGGGCAACCCCGAAACTCATTTGCAAGTTCAGCCAGGGACTACTGTTAGCACCCTAAAAAGTCAAATCGAAAAACAATTCCCTCAGTTAAAGACCTACGCTGCCAACCTGCTTGTTGCCATCAATGGCGAGTTTGTCGATAATGATTTAATACTGAAAGAAGGTGACGAAATAGCCCTGCTCCCTCCTCTAAGTGGTGGCTGACATGATTGAGATTACCCCTGAGCCTGTGTCTCCCGAAACCATAATCAATAAAGTGAGGAAGGATAGTCATGGAGCCGTGGTTACCTTTGTGGGCACTGTTCGTAGGCTCTCTCAGGGTAAGGAAGTACTTTTCATAGAATATGAAGTTTATCCCGAGATGGCGTACAAAAAACTACAGCAAATAGTAGACGAAATTAACCAACGATGGCAGCTTCAGGATGTAGCCATCTGTCACCGGATAGGTAAGTTGCAAGTAGGAGAAACCGCTCTGGTTATAGCCGTTGCCGCCCCCCACCGTCAGGAAGCCTTCCAGGCTTGCCACTATGCCATAGACCGCTTAAAGCAGATTGCTCCTTTCTGGAAGAAAGAGCTCTACCGTGACGGTGAAAGCTGGGTGGAGGATTCAGGGTAAATTCCTACTACATCCTACGCTGAAGACTATAGTCGACCAAGGCAATCAAAGCCTGACGAGAACTACTTTCAGGAAGTTTTTCCAGGCTCTTCACCGCTCTATTGCGGAAGTCTGAGGCTAAATCAAAACACTCTTTAAGGATAGACGGCTCCTGAATACGTTCTATAGCCAACTTAAGATTCTTCATATCCATTTTGCCAATAAAATCCCTAACCAATGAGTCATCAGGATAGTGCTCCAAAAAGAGTATTGTTGGCAGAGTTAGCGTCCCTTGACTAAGGTCAGCGCCGACAGGCTTCCCCATTTCTACCTCTTTACCGGTGAAGTCCAAAATGTCATCTATAAGCTGGAAAGCCATGCCCAAATTATAGCCGTAGTCTCTCAATGCCGAGATTGCCTCTTCTGGAGATTGGCTCACAATAGCCCCTGACTCAGCAGCCGCAACAAAAAGGCAGGCAGTCTTGGCACCAATCCACTGGTAATAATGTTCCCGCATCCGTTTCAAGTCAAAAGTAGCCACGGTTTCATGCAATTCACCACTGGAAATAGTAGTTAGAGTCTGGGCAAAGACCTTTATGGCTCGTATATTTTCGGTACTGGCGGCAAAAGTAGCTGCTTTAGCAAAAAGGTAGTCTCCCAGAAGCACTGCTTTGGCTCCACCCCAGAGCGAATTTACCGTTGGCTTGCCTCTTCGGGTTATCGACTTATCCACAGTATCATCATGAACTAAAGTTGCTGTATGGAGTAGCTCCACAGCCGTTGCCATAGAGACAAGAAGCTTAAGATCAAACTTATAAAACTTACCCGCCAGTAAAGTAAGGGCAGGACGAATCCGTTTACCACCATTCTGGAGTACATGCTTAAGCAACCGGGCTAAAAAAGGACTGTCCACATTAGCAGTAGCAGCTAAGTTTTTTTCAACTTCAGCTAAGCCTTCTCGGATAGGCTCATATATGCTGCTTAATTCCATCTATTTCCCCAAGCGCCCAGTCTCTTCATCCACAACACTATCTTCAAGTTTAGTAAATAGAGGCTGTGGAGTTGGCAACCTCTGCCCTGAAGATGGTACCTGAAGCTGCCAGCCACTTCCATTAACAGTACCTTCAAATCCGAGGAAAGCGTGAAGTTTTTCAGAGCTAAAGGGTAAGAAAGGATATAGGGCAGTCTTTAGAGCCGAGAGAACTCGTAAAGTTACATAGATCGCTAAAGCAGCAGCCTGCCTGTCTTCTTTAATCTTTTTCCACGGAGCCTTATTGTCAAGATAGCGATTTCCCTCCTGAGCCAAAGACATGGCTACCCTTACCGCTTCTTTAAAGTGGCACTGGTAGAGAAGAATGTCAACATCATTCAAAGTTTTCCCAGCTTTCGCTAAAATCTCCTGACTCTCCCTATCCAGTTCACCTGGTGAGGGTACAACACCATCGAAATTCCGCTGAATAAAAGTCAGAACCCTGTGAGCTAAATTGCCATACGTAGCCAATAGTTCGTCATTGTTACGACGCACGAACTCACGCCAGGAAAAGTCAGCGTCGCCTGTTTCCGGCATATTTGCTGATAACAGATAGCGTAACGGGTCAACTTCATAACGCTCCAAGTAATCAGGCACCCAGACTGCCCAATTGCGGCTGGTAGAAAGTCTTTTGCCTTCTATAGTCAGAAACTCATTAGCGGGCACGTCATAAGGAAGATTCAGATTTCCATAGCCCATGAGCATTGCTGGCCAGATGATAGTATGAAACGGGATATTATCTTTACCAATAAAATAATAACTCTTGCAATTATCTTGCCAGAAAGATTGCCAGCCAGTCTTACCACCACACGTCTTTGCCCACTCTTTACTGGCTGAAAAATAACCGATAACCGCTTCAAACCAGACATAAATACGCTTCTTCTCAAAGCCAGGTTGAGGTACTGTTACCCCCCACTCTATATCGCGGGTTATAGCTCGATCTTTCAACCCTTCCTCCAGAAGGCGTAGAGTAAAGTTAAGTACGTTCTGGCGCCAATGTTTCTGCTCTTTTACCCAAGCCTTGAGTCTGTCTTCAAAAGCACTAAGACGAAGGAAGTAATGCTCCGAGGCTTCAAAGCGAGGCGATGTTGAACACAGTCGACACCTTAGCCCAATGAGGTCAGCAGGATTTAGCGGTTTACCACATTCATCGCATTGATCACCTCGAGCTTCTGAAAAGCCGCAATGAGGACAGGTACCTTCAAGATAACGGTCAGGTAAAAAACGTCGACATTGAGGGCAATAAGCCTGGGGCATGCTATCTTTGTAGATATAGTTTTTTTTCAACAATGTTAAAAAGATGTCATGGGTAACCTGGGCATGGTTTGGAGTACCAGTAGTAGTGAACAGGTCAAAAGAAATTCCCAGTTTATGCCAACAATCAAGGAATTGGCTATGGTATCGAGAAACTACTTCTTGAGGGGACTTGCCTTCCTGTTCAGCACGCAAAGTTATGGGAGTGCCGTGTTGGTCACTACCTGAAACCATTAACACTTCATTCCCTTTCAACCGGTGATAGCGGGCAAAAATATCCGCCGGTAGGTAGCACCCAGCAATATGCCCCAAATGGAGCGGACCATTAGCATAAGGCCAGGCGACGCCGATAAAAATACGCTCAGTCAAAAATCATCTCCTTGTGAACTTAACGTCAAATTCTATCATATTCAGAGACTATCCCAAAAAGGTAATCACTCGCTCCCCTTTTTCCGTTTTGTACTGAGCATAGCCCTTAGCTAAACAACAATCAGTACAAAGATACCTTAAATTGCGCTCGCCCTTTTCCATCAATAGATACTGTTGACCGTGTTCAATAAAATGCTGACAGCCATCACACTGGATTTCACATACAGCAATGCAACCTCGTCGCATCCTTAGCCCTCCTTAACTAACTTTAGCCAGGCTTGGTACAAATTTTTTCTGGAGAGACCTGTTATCTGAGACAAGAGAGTTGCCGCCTCCTTGGCACTGAAACCCCACTCATAAAGCACTTTGAGCCCTTTTTCAACTTCAACAATGGACTTGGGACTTTCTTTTTCTTTGCCTTCAATAACCAAGGTGAATTCACCCCGGGGCTCAGAGAAATATTCCAGTGCCCGCCTGAGTCTACCCCTAAAGACTTCTTCATGAATTTTAGTCAGCTCCCGGCATACCGCTACCTTTCTGTCTCCCAGAATTTCTATCATGTCGGATAAAGTTTCTTGAAGACGGTGGGGCGTCTCAAAGGCAACTAAAGTACGAGGCTCGTTTGTTACAGACTGAAGAAGGCGACGCCTCTCTCCAAAGCGTCGAGGTAGAAAACCTAAGTAAAGGAACTGGTTACTTGGCAGCCCTGATATCACCAAGGCAGCAATTAGAGCAGTAGCCCCGGGAACAGGGATTACTGGAGTCCCCTGCCGGATAGCCGCCACGACCAATTCATAGCCGGGGTCACTTAGTCCGGGCATACCTGCTTCTGAAACGAGGGCTACATCTTTTTCCTTAAGAAAATCCAGAAGATAACCAATTTTTTGTCGTTTATTATGTTCGTGGTAGCTAGTGACCGGTGCCTTTATTTTGTAAGCAGCCAGAAGTTGACGAGTAGTCCGAGTGTCCTCAGCCGCAATTAACTTCACTTCACTGAGTAAACGCAAGGCACGCAAAGAAATATCTTCCAGATTGCCAATCGGTGTAGCTATGAGATAAAGGGCAGGCACAATCAGCATATTATAGCTTACAGCCTTAAACCCGTCTACTTCTTTCCTTGACTTTAAACCGCTGCCTTTGTTATATTCTGGGCTAATTACCTGGAGAAGGCAAAAATGACCACGTCACCGAGAACTATAGAACGAGCTTATGGATTTGATGAAGTTGCTATCGTCCCCGGAGACGTGACCATAAATCCTGACCAGACAAACATAGACTTTAAATTGGGAGACTATACCTTCTCTTTTCCTATATTAACTGCGGCTATGGATGGCGTGGTTGACACTAACTTTGCTATCCTTTTCGGTAAATTGGGTGGGCTCGCCGTTTTAAACTTAGAAGGAGTACAGACCAGATACGAAAGACCTAAAGATGTCCTTGCCGAAATTGCCCGAGCTTCTGATGCTGAAGTTACCCAGCTTCTTCAAAAAATTTACTCTCAACCCATTAAAGAAAACCTTATCGGCGAACGTATCCAGACCATAAAACGAGCCGGTGTCCCTTGTGCCGTTTCCGTTACCCCTGCCAATACCAAGCGACTGTCCACAATAGCCAAGGAAGCCGGACTGGACATCCTGGTGGTCCAATCTACTGTTACTACCGCTCGCCATATTTCTAAAAGTTACCGTGGCCTTATCTTTTCCGAACTCCGTCAGATGTTATCTCTACCCATTCTTGTTGGCAACTGTGTCACTTACAGTGCTGCCTTAGAACTGCTGAAGACTGGAATTGACGGTATCCTCGTTGGCGTTGGTCCGGGAGCCGCCTGTACTACCAGAGAAGTCCTTGGTGTCGGTGTCCCGCAGGTAACGGCAACTATGGACTGCGCTGCGGCACGGGATACTTATCACAAAGAAACCGGCAAATATGTAGCTGTAATCACCGACGGGGGTATTCGTACTGGTAGCGACCTGTGTAAAGCTTTCACTTCAGGGGCTGATGCAGTCATGCTTGGCTCCATCTTCGCCCAGGCTAAAGAAGCTCCCGGTAAAGGTTACCATTGGGGAATGTCTCATCCCCACCCAACC
>CAZJMM010000053.1:0-5728 GCA_964547155.1 uncultured Dehalococcoidaceae bacterium
TAAAGGTTTACCGCTACCAAGTCAATGGTCTCAATCTTATTCTTAGCCAGCTCCGCCATATGCTCCGGAAGGTCACGGCGGGCTAAAATGCCGCCATGAACTACGGGATGCAGGGTCTTTACTCGACCCCCCAGAATTTCGGGGAAACCAGTAAGCTCAGAGATGCTGTGTACCTTGACTTCAGCCTCCTGTAAGGTCTTCTTGGTGCCGCCAGTGCTGTAGACATCAAAGCCTAACTGGCTCAGACCCCTGGCAAAATCGGCAACTCCTATCTTATTAGAGACGCTAACAATAGCTTTCATTAAACTGCCTCCTATATCAAATTTTGGTAAGGTTTTGCCTTACCTTTAGGTCTATCCGTAGCTACTGCTTTCAGGCTATAATAACTCTTTCCTTCCCTTTGGCTTCTACTATGTCACCAATGACTCTGGTTTCAGTTAGAGTCTTGGTGAGCTTAGCCGTATCCTGAGGGGAGCAGACAATAGCCATACCCACCCCCATATTAAATACCCGATACATCTCGTCTTCGTCAATACGTCCTTGTCTTTGGACAAGGCTGAATATGGGTGGGATATGCCAGGAGCCCTTTTTAATACGGGCTGCTAAACCTTTGGGAAGGATACGAGTGACATTGTCTTTAAGCCCACCCCCAGTAATATGGGCTAAACCTTTGACCAAAGGCAGAACTGGCTTAAGCAGAGAGTAGTAGCAGCGGTGGGGCTCAAGAAGCTCCTCACCCAAAGTCTTACCCAGTTCCGGATAGAAAGCCTGGAGAGAAACAGGCTGGTCGTCTATATTAAAGACCTTTCGCACCAAGGAGTAGCCGTTGGTATGCAGTCCGCTGGAAGGGAGAGATAAGACGATATCGCCAGCGGTAATAGTCTTGCCATCAATAATGCTTCCTTTCTCTACCACGCCGACAATGAACCCAACCAAGTCATATTCGCCCGGGACATAGATGCCAGGCATTTCAGCGGTCTCACCCCCCACCAAGGCACAGCCAACTCCCCGGCAGGCTTCAGCTATTCCAGCTACAATACTTTTTACCTGCTCCGGCACCAGTTTGCCCATAGCAATATAGTCAAGGAAGAAGAGAGGCTTTGCCCCACAGGTGAGGATGTCGTTGGCACAATGGTTGACCAGGTCAATGCCTACAGTATCATGCTTATTTAAAAGAGAAGCCACCTTAAGCTTTGTGCCGACACCGTCAACACTGGAGATAAGGATAGGTTCTCTATAGCCTTTCAGTTCAAAAAAACTGCCAAAGAAGCCAACATCCTTTAAGACTTCAGGGTGAAAGGTACGCGACGCTTGCTGCTTAATCAGCTCTTTAACTCGGTTGGCGACATCGATATCAACGCCGGCGCGGGCATAAGCTCCTTTTTTCTGCGCCATTTTACTGACTACTTTCCCCTTCTCTCCAGGTCATCAAAGGCAAAGACAGGCGTCGCTTCCAGGGCTAACTTGTCCATCTCCAGCTGGACGGGGATGGGGTAGTCTCCAGTGAAACAAGCCAAGCAGAAGGTTTCTTTAGGCAGGGCAACCGCTTCTATAAGACCTTCAAGACTAAGGTAACCGAGTGAATCAGCACCGAGGAAGTCCCTAATCTCCGGAATACTTTTTTGAGCCGCAATGAGTTCCTTTCGAGTTGCCATGTCTACACCAAAGAAACAGGGATAACGGATAGGCGGGGAACAGATACGGAGGTGGACTTCCCGGGCACCAGCCTTTCTAAGCAAATTAACCACTCTGGGGGTGGTGGTGCCTCGGACGATGCTGTCATCCACCACTACCAGACGTTTATCATTGATGATTTCGGCAAGAGGGTTAAATTTCAGCCTAACCCCCAGTTCCCGGATCCTCTGGTCAGGCTCAATGAAAGTGCGACCGACATAACGGTTCTTGAGTAGTCCCTCAGAATAAGGGATGTTTGAAGCCTGGGAATAGCCAATACCGGCGGTAGTAGCCGAATCGGGGACTCCCATAACTATATCCGCCTCCACCGGATACTCCCGGGCTAATATCTTCCCCATCGCCTGCCGTGCCGGATAAAGGAGTCTCCCCTGGATAACACTATCGGGACGGGCAAAATAAATATATTCAAAAATACACAGCGCTTTTCGGCTACTGGTCTCCTTGAAGCTTTTGAGCCCCTTCTTATCAATAACTACGATCTCTCCAGGCTCAATTTCCCGGACGAAGTCAGCCCCGATATGGTCAAGGGCACAGGTCTCCGAAGCTATGGTCCAGCCGCTATCAATAGTCCCGAGGCAAAGAGGGCGGACGCCCATGGGGTCACGGACACCGAATAATTTGTCCTCAGTCATGATTACTAATGAATAAGCACCCTGGAGGCGGCGCATGGCATACTTTATCTTGTCCACCCAGTCCATGCCCGGTGAGGCAAGGATGAAATTAGCAATAACTTCAGAGTCAGTGGTGGACTGAAACTCGTAGCCGAGCTGATACAATTCGTCCCGCAGGAATTTAGCGTTGATAATATTCCCATTATGCCCCAGAGCAATAGTCCCGGCATTACCTTCCACCAGAATAGGCTGGGCGTTGGTGACGCGGCTGGAACCAGTAGTAGAGTAGCGGTTATGTCCGATGCCAAGATGACCGGTGAGCCGACTCAGTTCATCTTCAGTAAAAGCCTGAGAGACCAACCCCATGGCAGCGTGCAGGTGGATTCGACCACCATCAGCGGTAGCAATACCAGCACTTTCCTGTCCACGGTGTTGAAGAGCGTAGAGAGCGAAAAAGATAAGTCGGGCGACATCCGCAGCAGGAGCATAAACTCCAAAGATGCCACAGCTTTCGTGCATGACTTTATCTACAGTGAATTATAGACTTTTACCGTCTCTGGGTCAAATCTGAAGGCTGTGTGACTTAGCTTTGAGCCAGCTTAGAGCAACGTCTATGGCTTTTTCTTCGAGGCGTAAGCGGTGCTTGGCTCCCGGGATTATGGCTATCTCTTTGGGTTCACCAGCTTCATTATAGAGTCTTCGGGCATGTTCTAACGGCACTACTTCATCCTCGCCTCCATGGATGACGAGGATAGGACGCGGAGAAATTCGCCTAATCCACCGGGTCGGCGAAATTTCATCAAAGCCCTTGAGCCAACTAGTTAGAGACGGAGGAAAATCCTTATCCTTAATAACTCCGATATCTCGAAAGCGCTGGAGAAGCTCCGAGGGTGGTTGTGACTTAAGCAAGAAGCTGAAATCAGCAGGGCAAGCTCCGGTGACAAGAGAAGTTACTCGACTATCGTGAGCGGCTACACAAACGGCTACGGCTGCTCCAGCGCTAAAGCCCATTACCGATAGCCGCCTTTTATCCACTTCCTTGAGAGAAGAGACAAAGTCCAAAGCAGCGGTCAAGTCCCGACTCCAGCCAAGCATGTCCAGGTTACCGGCACTTCTTCCTGCCCCACGGAAATTAAAAATGAAGGTCACAAAACCAGCAGCGCCAAATCTGAGGGCAAGCCCAGGATACCCCTGGTCTTGGGCTGAAGGATTATAGGCAGCAGCCGGAATACCATGGCAGAGGCACAGACCTGGTGAGAGCTGACCACTCTGGGGAATGTAGATTTCACCAACCAGATTCAGACTGTCAACCTGAAAGGAAACTTGTCTTATTTCCACCAGATAGCCTTTACCTGAAAATCGGACTAATTAGGAATAGCGGCGCTCTTTTCTTCTAAAGAAATAACCAGCTACGAGACCAAAAACTAAACCGCCAAGGTGGGCTTGCCAGGCAACGCCAGGCAGGAAGGAGATTATTAGAAAACTTACTATTATCGCTACCCAGAGGGGAATGGGCACAGGGATAGGGAACAAATAGACCTTTAGTGTGGGTCTCATCATCATAAGAGCTCCGCCTAAAGAATAAACGGCACCCGAAGCACCTATGCCCGGTAAAGGAGGAGGCCACAGAAAAATAAAAAGAATATTGCCCAGTATGCCACCACCAAAATACGTAAGCAGGAACTTGCCTTCGCCTACAAGCCTTAACAAATATGTCCCCAAGAAATACAGGGATAGCATGTTGAAAATAATGTGCCAGAAGTTGCCATGGACAAACATATTTGTGACTATGGTCCACGGCGAGCTTAGAAAACTTGCCGGCTGTAGCCCGAGAAATACCCGTAACACTGGAGCTGCAAGGGTAGCTAAGTATATAGCGATATTCACCGCTATTATTATCCAGACGGAATTTACGTGGAACCCAGAGTAATTCCTGTATCTCATTTATTCCAACTTTTCCGCAACCAGCAAGACCAGAAATTCCTTATTTCCTTCAGCTCCAAGGATGGGCGAAGTCACCAAACCTCTCAATCTGAGACCTCGACTTATTGCCCACCACAGGAAACGCCCTAAAGTCCGGGCATGGACGACAGGGTCTTTGATTATACCCTTTTTGCCTACTTCTCTCCTTTTGGCTTCAAACTGGGGTTTAAACAGGATGAGGAGGAAACCGGGACAGGTGAGGTGCCTCATTATATTAGGAATAACTTTAGTCACCGAAATGAAAGATAGGTCAATAGTTGCCATATTTACCTTTTCCGGGAGCAAGAATGGATAACGAGCATTCACTCTTTCCATCACTGCCACCCTGTGGTCATTTCTTAGTTTGTAGTCCAGTTGACCGTAGCCGACATCTATAGCATAGACTCGCTTAGCCCCCTGCTGGAGAAGACAATCAGTAAACCCGCCAGTACTGGCGCCGACGTCCATGACTACTAATGAGGTAACATCCAGCTTGAACTCATCCAGAGCGAAAGCCAGCTTAATACCCCCCCGGCTGACATAGGGTAGTTTTTCAGCTATCTGGAGATTAACATCCTGGCTAACTAGTCTCCCCGGCTTGGTAACCACTTGCCCATTGACGGAGACCTCCCCAGCCATCACCAAAGCTTGAGCTTTGGACTTAGTTTCAGCCAGTCCTCTGGCTAAGAGTAAACTGTCCAGACGGTGCCGAGTCATACAACCTTTCTACCAAAGGGGCAGGCTTTGATACATTTAGACAACCTTATCAAGGATATAACTAATCCCTAAGAGGAATTGGGTAAATAGTATGACCATGACATTAGCTCCCAAAGCTGGCAACAATTTGCTTTCATCTTCATGCTTGAGAGCCCCCCTGACTGCTTTAACAGCAATAGGTATAGTAAGGAGAGATATAAGAGCAAATACTGGCATAAACCCGGCAATGACACAGCCAATTATCCAAATGTAAACAGCCAGAGTCAGAAAAGAGTAGAATATGGCAGCGTCACTTTTACCCAGGACAATGGGAATGGTCTTTCTGCCTGCTTTCTTATCAGCTTCCACATCAGGGAATTCATTTAAAAAGAGTAAATTGTGTACCAGAATGCCTGAAGGAACAGAACCCATTACTGCATTTAAAGTATAAGTGCCTGACTGGACAAAATAAGCACCTAACACCGGCAATGTCCCCAGCCCCAGTCCTGCGAATAATTCCGGCCAGCCTATTTTAGTCAAATAAGGAGTGTAGAGAAGGACACAAATAGCCCCGACAATAAGTAGCGGTAGCAGTAGCCAGCCCTTTACTAGGACAAAGTAAACACCTATGGGTATCGCTAATATAAAGCAAATAATGCCGAGGCGGAAAACTGAAGCAGGCTTCAGGAGTCCCGCCGGCAGGATGCCGCTACCACCACTGAAGGGCGTCTTTTTTGTTTCCAGGTCCACACCACTTTTATAGT
>CAZJMM010000053.1:5738-8547 GCA_964547155.1 uncultured Dehalococcoidaceae bacterium
TAGTACGGTCTCGTGGGCTCGGAGATGTGTATAAGAGACAGGTCGTAATACTCATTTAAAGTGTTGGTGCTGATGTGAACGAGAAGAAGACCAAGGAAGGTGAGCAGGGCATAGCCCCAGTGAAAGGAACCATCGTGCCAAGCTATGCATATGCCCAGGAAAATTAACACCACTGATAGCAGTAAAAAATTAGCTCGGATCGCCAGCAACCATGTCTTCAGTTTCATTTTTGCCTCCCCTAGGATTAATGGAAAAGTCTGGTCATTCCAATAACAGTGGGCAGGATTATAACATTGCTTATGGTGCGAGGCAATCACACGTACTCGTCCAGTATTAGGGCCCTATAATGTTCGCCCTGTCTTGCTATTTTGAGTCGGATAGAGCACAAAGGAATAACTGTTGCAAAAGAGGAGTTCTTCCTATTTTGTGATAAAATTGACTAAAACAATATAGTATGTGCTTACTGAAGGAGGCAATGGACTATGGCAAAACGCCTTTTGTTGAAGGAACTATCTCGATATGATATTGGCACATGGGCAGATATAATCTATAGAAATGCGCTCCTCTATCCAGACCAAGAAGCCTTCGTATATGGAGATACGAGGGTAACTTTCTCTGAGTACAATATCAGGATAAATAGCCTGATTCACGCCTTACATAAGATGGGTGTCAAGAAGGGAGACATACTTGGCATTCTATCTTGGAACTGTCTGCAGTTTGTGGAGGTATATGGTGTCTCGATGAAGGGAGGGTTTATTGCCTCGCCATTTAATCCCAGGTTGAGAGCTGATGAGCTTGATTACATCATCAATTATTCGGAAGCCAACACCCTTTTTGTAGGTCCTGAATTATTAGAAGTGACTAATTCTTTAAAGTCACGCCTACCTAAGGTTAAGAATTTTATCTCTTTAGAAAGTTCCACCCCCGGAATGGAGGCTTACGATGACTTGCTGGCATCACACTCTGGAGAGGAGCCTGATGTTCAGGTAGAAGAGGATGACCCCGTCTGTATCATTTACACCAGTGGCACTACTGGTATGCCGCGTGGAGCATTGTATACTCAACGTCGCTTCATAGAAGACACTGAGACTTTAGCTATAGATATGGGTCTACAACCAGGGGACAGGCGTGTTCAGATAACGCCTCTCTTCCACATTGCCGGTTGTACCCATTTCCGGTCCTCCCTGTACACAGCAGGATGTAATATTATCATGAAATTCTTTGACCCCTCGGCAACGCTACAAATTATCCAAAATGAGCGGGCTACCCATATGGACTGTGTACCAACCCACGTGGTGGCAATGCTTAACCTGCCCGACTTCAACAAGTATGATATCAGTTCTATGAAGTTCCTCTGGTATGGCGCCTCACCAATGCCTTTGGAGGTATTAAAGAAGGGGATAAAGGTTTTCGGACCTATTATCGCCCAAGGTTACGGTCAGACTGAAAGTGGTCCAGCCATTTCCCACCTGTCAAAAGAAGACCACAATGTTCTGGGTAAACCTGAGAAGGAACAGAAAAAACTCATGTCAGCTGGCAGACCAGATATCGGGGTGCAGGTTAGAATTGTAGATGAAGAAGATAAAGATGTCGATCCTGGTGAAGTGGGCGAGATAATAGTACGGAGTAAGCACATCATGGCTGAATATTGGCACAAGCCCGAGGAAACACGCGCTAATATCATTAACGGTTGGCTTCATACCGGGGATATGGGCTACTATGATGAGGAAGGCTATATTTACATTGCTGACCGGAAAAAGGATATGATTATTACTGGCGGGGAGAATGTTTATCCGCGAGAGGTGGAAGAGGTTCTCTACAAGCATCCGGCAGTTCTGGAGGCGACTGTTATTGGTATACCTGACCCATACTGGATAGAAAAAGTTCACGCTTTGGTAGTGACCAAGAAGGGAATAAACGCTACTGCTGAAGAGCTTATTGCCTTCTGCAAACAAAACATAGCTGGTTATAAGACGCCAAAATCTGTAGAGTTTGTTGAGTCACTGCCCAAGAACCCTGCCGGCAAGATTTTGAAGCGCGAATTGAGGGAGAAATACTGGAAGGGTCTGCAAAGAAAGGTCTGATAATTCAGTATTTTGTGAAGGCAATAACTAAAATCACCCAATTGACTGAGGCTTCTTAGCAATATAATATAAACAAAACCGAACCTTCATTCTCGATTGGAGCAAAGTATTCAGAGACGTCGATTAGCCGATTGGTTAAGATCGCGTAAAATATACATAAAGGAGGCTTAAATGGCAGGACTATTAGAAGGGAAAGTAGCCATAGTGACTGGCGGTGGAAAGGGTTTGGGCAAAGCTTTTTGTTTTGGCATGGCAAAAGAAGGGGCTAAGGTAGTGATGGCAGTACACCGCTTAGATGAAGAAGCAACAAAAGCAGCTAAAGAAATGGAAGCCCAAGGAGGCTACATTTTGGAAGTTGACGTTACCAAAGAGGAATCTACTCAGCGCATGGCTGATGAAACAGTCAAGAAATTTGGACAGATTGATGTCTTGGTCAACAACGCTGCCTATTACTATGGAGTATCAAGAAAATCATTCTATGAGATCTCATCAGAGGAATTTGACCGGGCGATGACAGTGGGTGTAAAGGGGGCATGGTTATGTTGCAAAGCAATATTTCCCCAGATGAAAAAACAGGGGAAAGGTAAAATTATTAACCTGTCTTCCGAGGTAGCTTTTGCACCTACCAAGGGTATGATTCATTATGTTACTTCCAAAGCCGCAATTGTCGGTCTCACCCGAACACTTGCCGCAGAGCTGGGGCAATATAACATCTGTGTTAATGC
>CAZJMM010000054.1:0-8485 GCA_964547155.1 uncultured Dehalococcoidaceae bacterium
TTATGGTCAACTCTAACCCGGAAACAGTCTCCACCGACTTTGACACCAGTGACCGGCTTTATTTTGAAGCCTTAGATGAAGAAAGTGTACGAGATATTCTGGAAAACGAAAATTATGAATCTCTGGATAAACCCACTGCTCCACCACCTTCTATCGTCCAATTTGGTGGACAGACAGCAATTAATTTAGCTGAACCCTTAGCCCATAGTACCATGCCTATCCTCGGTTCCAGTGCAGATGCTATTGATATTGCTGAAGACCGTCACCGTTTTGAGGACTTTATCAGCCGATTAGGCATTCCACAGCCACCGGGTGCTGGGGTAACTTCCTTGGAAGCAGGAATAGACGTAGCTAAACACCTTGGCTATCCAGTCTTAGTACGCCCCAGCTATGTTCTCGGTGGCAGGGCTATGGAAATCGTCCACAGCGAGGCTGAGTTAGTACGGTATATGTCCTTAGCTCTGGAACTGGACAGTCGCCACCCTGTCTTGATTGACAAGTACCTGCAAGGTAAAGAGGTAGAAGTCGATGCTATTGGTGATGGTGAACGTGTCATTATCCCAGGCATAATGGAACATATCGAACGAGCCGGTGTCCACAGCGGTGATTCCATAGCTGTCTACCCCGGCTTAAACTTAACTGAGACAGAAATAAACACTCTTGTCGACTATACAATTAGAATCGGAATAGCGCTTCAAATTAGAGGCTTGATGAACATCCAATTTGTCATCACACCAGCAAAAGGAAATTCCCCTTCTTCCGTTTATGTACTTGAAGTAAACCCCCGCGCCAGCCGAACTGTACCCTTTATTTCCAAAGTTACTGGTGTCCCCATGGTACGAGTTGCCACTAAAGTAATGCTTGGCATCAGCCTAAAAGAGCAGCGCTATAAGAGTGGTTTGTGGAGAAAACAAGGACTGATAGGCATCAAGGCACCTGTTTTTTCCATGTCTAAATTGATAGGTGTAGATACTTACCTTGGACCCGAGATGAAATCCACCGGGGAAGTTATGGGAGTTGACTATACTTTCGAGGCAGCTTTAATTAAAGCCCTCTTATCCTCAGGACTTATCCTTCCCCAGAGAGGTGCCCTCCTTCTCAGTATTGCTGACCGAGATAAAACCGAAGCCATGCCTATAATCACGAAACTCAATTCAATAGGCTACAAACTTTATGCCACAGAGGGGACAGCAACTATGATTCAGGCTGCTGGTCTTTCCGTAAAAATGATCACCAAGAAACTGAGTGAGGGACATCCTAACGTCGTTGACATCATTAATGATGGTGCGGTGAACGGAGTCATCAACACCATCTCTGGCGGGCGTGTCCCCCTGCAAGATGGGTTCTTTATTAGGCGAGCGGCAGTTGAAAAAAGAATCCCCTGCTTTACTTCCTTAGATACAGCGCGGGTAGCCATAGAAGCTTTGGTTAATGGTAGCCAAACTTTTACTGTTCAATCACTAAAAGAATACCTGAGCAACAAAGTCAGCCATTGAAACAAGTATTAGCCACTGTTCTTAACAACACCCAAATTCTGCCTAAGATCCACTTAATCCAGGTTGAGGCTGCCGACGTTGCTGCTGAAGCGCAGCCAGGGCAGTTTGCTATGGTTCGCTGTGGGGATAGATACAAGTTCCTTTTACGCCGTCCTTTGAGTATTCATCGAGTAACCGAAGAACTTAGTCAAATCTGGCTTCTATTTGCCATAACTGGCAGAGGCACCTCATGGTTGGCTCAACTTAAGGATGGAGATAGGCTAGATCTGATCGGACCCCTCGGCAAAGGCTTCATTGTCAGACCAGAGACACAGAATCTATTACTGATAGCTGGAGGTATTGGCATCGCCCCTCTGGTATTCCTGGCAGAGCAAGCTCTGAAACAAGAAAAAGCAGTGACTTTACTCCTGGGAGCTCCCACTATGAAACAACTTTACCCCCAGCGTCTTTTGCCTCAGAGACTAAAATGTTTGATAGTAACAGAGGACGGTAGTGCTGGCAGAAAAGGAATGATAACTGACCTTCTTCCGGAATTTATCGATTGGGCTCACCAGATTTGTGCTTGTGGACCGATAGCTATGTACCAGACGATGGCAAAGCAGCTTCGCCAAAGAAAATTACCCATTCAGATTTCTTTAGAGGTGAGGATGGGCTGTGGTATTGGTGCTTGCTTCGGCTGCTCCATCAAAACCAAGCACGGCATGAAAAAAGTATGCCAGGACGGACCTGTTTTCGAATTAAACGAGATTTTGTGGGAGGAAATAAAGCTATGAACTCCCAAGCGGGCTGAACATCTTGTTCAAGCGGGAGGTAACCAAAATGGTGATAAATAAAAAGATAGGTATTAAAACAAAAGGGGACTGTGACATCATTGATGTAACTGACCAGATAGCTGAGGAAATCAGCAATTCAAATATCGGCAGTGGCATCGTCACTATTTTTATCACAGGGTCAACAGCTGGAATCACAACTATTGAGCACGAAAGCGGACTTGTTAGTGATTTCAAAAACATGTGGGACAGAAACGTACCCTCAAATATGACTTACCAGCATGACCAGCGGTGGGGAGATGGAAATGGCTACTCCCACGTTCGAGCCTCCCTCTTAGGCCCCTCTCTGACCATCCCCTTTGTAAACAAAAGGATGAGCCTCGGAACCTGGCAACAAATAGTAGTGGTAGATTTCGACAATCGTGCCAGGTCTCGAGAGATTGTTGTTCAGCTGTTGGGTGAATAAGCCAAATTAGATATGTTTCAAACAAAAGCCGAACATAGGAGGAATTTTTGAGCGGCTCGGCTTTTTGCTACGGTAAGAGTCGATTATTACTTCGTCCCGACTAAGGAGCCTTGACTTTCTCTAACTAATGTCTCAACTACTGACGGGTCAGCCAGGGTACTGGTATCACCCAAGTCTTTAACATCACCACTGGCAATTTTGGTGAGTATTCGCCTCATGATTTTACCGCTTCTCGTCTTTGGTAGACCATCAGCGAACTGAATCATATCTGGTGTGGCTATGGGACCAATCTCTTTACGCACATGAGCCACCAGTTCCTTCTTTAATTCTTCAGATTTACCTACACCGACTTTTAGAGTAACAAAGGCATAAATTCCTTGTCCTTTAATTTCATGAGGCATGCCAACCACGGCTGCTTCCGCCACTTTGGGATGAGACACCAAGGCGCTCTCTACCTCGGCTGTGCCGATTCTATGACCAGACACATTAATAACATCGTCAATTCGACCCATTAACCAGTAGTAGCCCTCTTCATCTATCCTGGCTCCGTCTCCAGTGATATACACTCCAGGAAATCTAATGAAATAGGTCTTCTTGAATCTTTCTGGTTCACCGAAGACCCTTCGCATTAAACCAGGCCATGGTCTTTTAATTACCAGATAACCGCCTTCATTCACACCAGCAACAGAACCGTCTTCCCTTAATACCTCCGGCAAAACCCCGGGGAAAGGAAGAGTAGCGGAACCTGGTTTAAGAGGGGTAGCGCCAGCTAAAGGAGAAATCAGCGCCGCACCGGTTTCTGTTTGCCACCAAGTATCGACAATAGGGCGCTCACCTTTGCCTATTACATTGTAATACCACATCCAGGCTTCCGGATTAATGGGTTCACCAACAGAACCCAAGATACGCAATGAATTTAAGTCATGCTTGTTTGGCCACTCATCCCCTTCCCTCATTATCGCCCGAATAGCGGTAGGAGCAGTATAGAAGATGCTAACCTGATACTTCTCTATAATCTCCCAGAATCTGTCAGGTTCGGGATATGTTGGCACACCTTCAAAAATAACGCTAGTCGCCCCCAGAGCCAAGGGAGCATAGACTATATAAGTATGACCGGTCACCCAGCCAATATCAGCTGTACACCAGTAAGTATCCTCTTCTTTTACATCGAATATCCATTTGAAGGTTAAATAGGCATACAGAAGGTAACCAGCTTGAGTATGAAGAACACCCTTAGGTTTTCCGGTGCTGCCACTCGTATATAAGATAAAGAGAGGATCCTCAGCATCTAATGTCTCAGGTTCACAGTATGGTTTTATATCCTCAGCAGCCATTTCATCATGCCACCAATAATCACGCCTCTCTTGGAAAGATACCTGAATATTGGCTCTCTTAACTACAATCACATCCTTAACATCAGGACAAGCCTCGAGAGCAGCGTCAGCATTATCTTTGCTCCGGATAATTCTGCCGCCACGGTAGTAACCATCAACACAAATGAGCATTTTAGCCCTAGAATCCAGTATTCTATCTCTCAGAGCATCAGCACTAAAACCACCAAAAACAACGTTATGTACAGCACCAATTCGGGCACAGGCTAACATGGCAATAGGCAGCTCAAGAATCATAGGTAGATAAATAGCCACGCGATCCCCTTTCTTAATACCGTGCTTCTTCAGCACATTGGCAAATTTGCACACTTCATGATACAGTTGCTGATAGGTGAGAGTCTTACTATCTCCAACATCTCCTTCCCAAATCAGCGCCGCCTTATTCTTTCTCCAGGTTTTGAGATGTCTGTCTATGCAGTTGTACGACACGTTAAGTTTGCCACCCACAAACCACTCATGCTTGCCCTCTTCGAAGTTTTCAACAAGCACTTTATCCCACTTCTTGAACCAGTCCAGCTCCTCTGCCATCTCTCCCCAAAATCCTTCAGGGTCATCAATCGACCTTTGATAAATCTTCTTATACTCTCCCATGTTTTTGATATACGCTTTTTCACTCAGCTCCTTTGGAGGGCGAAAGACCCTTTTCTCCGCCATCATAGTAGCTATTGTTCTTGGCTTTTCCATTACTGTCTGACTCCTTTCTATCCCATTTTTGGGCACAAGCATATATTCTATGTTGCGGTTTTCTTTACCTTTCGTAGATGTTAACTACTTAGTCAATCTTGCGAGGTAACACCCAATAATTGAGTAAAGGCGTGGGTGAGCCTCTCTGCTACTACGTATGCTATCGCCTTGTATACCTTACAGCCTATTTCAGGCATAGTGGTAAATAGATTTCGCAACTTTTCCGCATTAATGGCAAGTACTTTTGTCTTCTTCAGTGCTTTTACTGTGGCAGTACATATATGAGGCTCTATCACACTTGACCAGCCCACTGACTCAAAATTAGAGGCACTCTGAATTTGGCGTTCATATAGCGGTCCTACTTCACGGACAATCCCCACCAAACCATTAGTGATTATGTAAACTTTGCCAAGTTTGCTACCCTGTTTACACAGGATACTCCCCGCCTCAAAAGTCTCTTCAGTGCATACCTTCTCTATCAAGCGGAGTTGAGCACCAGTCAGCTCATGAAACAAATCGGATTTTTTCAGAACTTCCAATTTATCCATTCATTTACCTCCGATTATTATCAACTGTTTCAATTATACATCAACCACTTTGGGTAGCCAACCAACTACGAGCTTTCTTTAATTCTTTTTAGGTATCTTCACTAATTCTTAACAATCGACCCTTAGCCAAAGAAGACAGCAACTCAGTCTCGGTAGACAAGTGAGATTCCTGAATACACTATGTTGAGTCTGGCTAATTTCCAAAAAGTGGTTTGACAACATTCCGTGGTAAGTTCTATACTTACCTTCTAAAAATTCAGGCTTGAGAAGGAGCCGCGGCAATGGCAAATGAAGTGGGCAAGAGATATGTCTGTACCAAATGTGGGTCTGAATTTATAGTCACCAGAGGTGGTGACGGCACCATCACCTGCTGTGGACAACCAATGGTCATCAAAAAATAAAACTTGGAGATAGTCCTTGGCTAACCAATTAGGTAAAAGATACCGCTGCGAAGCTTGTGGTACCGAAGTACTGTGTACCAAAGCCGGCGATGGCGCCGTTGCATGCCACGACAAGGAAATGGTAGTACAGGAACCTCGCCCCATCCCCTCCTCAGATTAAGACCAAACTCACCAAGCCAGATTTGAGACAAATCCACACATTGGTCCTCACTTGTTCTTAGTACAAAAGCTCTATTGACATTATTCATAAAAATATTATAATTATTAAAATTAATAAATTTACTAATTTTGTGGAGGTAAGGGAAATGCCTAAAAAAGATATAACAAGTTTGGGTAAGTTTTACGGTTCGACTACGGTCGGTATACATGGGCAAGTGGTGATTCCAGCTGAAGTACGTCGCCAGCTGGGCATAGGGACTGGCTCCAAACTCCTGGTATTTGTTCCTGTTAATCACCAGATGCTCGGACTTCTCAAGGCAGAAGCTTTACAGCAATTAGTAAGCTTATTGACCTCTCGTCTTGGTCAAATTGGTGAGTTAGCCAAACAATTAAGCTCGGACAGGAAAGCACGCCCTGGGAGAAGTAAAGCCCGTAAATAGACCTGCCCAACCTCTCTAAGAAGAAACTGCAGAGCAGAAGAAGACACTGGAGGTAACAATAGAGTGAATATCCATAGAATTTCGATAAAACAGATTATATTGATGGTAAGCGTAGTCTGTCTTGTCCTCATCAGTCTGATCTCTTGCCAACCAGCCGGAAGCAAACCTGACACCAATCAGAAACAAATAGCTGAGGTAAAACGAGACAGTTTAATACTAAGCATTGATGCTGATGGTAATTTATCCTTGCCTAAACAGGCAGAACTTTGCTTTGACACGTCCGGGACTGTCAAAGAAATAAAAGTGAAGAAAGGAGACAGGGTCACTAAAGGGCAACTCTTAGCCAGACTGGATGACACAACTCAGCAAATGGCTGTAGACGCCGCCCAAACTGACGTAACTATAGCCAAAAATGCCTTGCAAAAAAGGATCTGTCCTTCCTTCTATGCAGGCCCCTTCGAATACGCCAATACTCCCGGCGTCTTTGATACTCTTGACGAAATACAAAGGGAAATAGAAAAGGCTATTGAGTTGATGGAAGGTAAAAAATATGATGAAGCTCACAAGGAATTGTTGTTAGCCCAAGGCGATTTCGACAGAGCTAAACGAATATTTTTCGAAAGCTATGTTAAGACCTATACCCATGGGCTTGACGAAGCCACTTTGATTAACCTTACCCTTCAGCTGGATAAAGCTAAAATAGCTCTGGAAAGAGCCAAAGAAGACCTGAAGAAAACGGTCATTATCGCCCCCTTCGATGGTATAGTTGCTGATGTTGGTGTCAAAGAAGGGGATAAGTTATCAAGCATGAACTATGCCACTACTACTGCTGCCTATTTGATTGACCCTACCGTTATAGAAATGGAGGGGCTCGTTGACGAAATAGATGTCCCTGGAGTAAAACTGGGACAGGAAGCCATTATTACCGTTGATGCTTTCCCTGATATCGAACTTAAAGGAGAGGTGACTTTTGTCTCTCCTGTGGCCACTATCCAATCCGGTATAGTATCTTATAAAGTTACCTTGAATTTGCAGTATCCGGTAAATCCTGAACTCATGGACGGCATGACGGCAACCGCTGAAATCATCATCGATCGCAAAGACAATGTATTGCTTATACCTGAACGAGCCGTTAAAGACAAAGACAAAGAACCTTGGGTAGAGGTTGTCCAGAATGGGATAGTGCAGCCAAGGAAGGTAACCTTAGGAATGACTGATGGCAGAAACATTGAAGTTATATCCGGATTAATGGAAGGGGAAAATATCATTGTAGAACCAGCCCGCCCTCCGGTACAAAGCTTTTTCTGATGAGAGGTCGCCAGTTGGAGCAAAAATAGAACCACTTTGGTCAGTCTTCAACAGCCATGATTGAATTAGAGAATATAGTAAAAGTCTACAAAATGGGGGCTACTCAGATCACCGCCCTAAACGGAATAACCTGTCACATCAAAGAAGGAGAGATGGTCTCCATTATGGGACCATCGGGCTCTGGAAAATCTACCTTAATGAACGTTATCGGTTGTCTGGATAGACCAACTTCAGGAAAATACATGCTGGATGGGACCGATGTCAGCCGCATGAAGGCAGACCAACTAGCCAATATAAGAAATAGAAAAATAGGTTTCGTCTTCCAGTCTTTCAATTTACTGCCCCGAGTTACTGCTGTTTCTAACGTAGAGTTACCTTTAGTTTATGGAGGAGTTAGGAATAAACGTCAGCGCGCCTTGCAAGCCTTAGAAGCTGTAGGTTTAGCCAATCGGGCTAACCATCGTCCCAATGAACTGGCGGGTGGTGAACAACAAAGAGTAGCCATTGCCAGAGCCCTGGTCAATGACCCATCCTTGATCTTAGCTGATGAACCTACTGGCAATTTAGATACTCAGACAAGCAAAGGCATCATGCTCTTCCTGCAACAATTGAACCGCCAAGGCATAACTATTGCCATTGTTACCCACGAAGATGATATCGCTGCTTACACTCAGCGCACAATTTATCTAAGGGATGGTCAAATCATCGGGGAGAAAAAAAGATGAATTTGTGGGAAAGTTTAATTACTGCGTGGCAAGCCCTGTACACCAACAAAATGCGCTCTGCCCTAACTATACTTGGCATCGTAATCGGTGTCAGTGC
>CAZJMM010000055.1:0-8286 GCA_964547155.1 uncultured Dehalococcoidaceae bacterium
ATGATGATACAGTTAGGCGAATATTTCACCACCTGCTCGGTAACCGACTTGACTATGTTCATATTGGTCAATACCAAGTCGTCACGACTCATTCCTGGTTTTCGAGGTACACCGGAGGTGATTGCTACTATGTCTGAATTGGCTGTTCCTTCGTAACTATTGGTGCCAGTAATATGGGCATCAGAGCCAATTATCGGTCCACACTGGAGCATATCGAGTCCTTTACCCTGTGGTAAGCCTTCAATGATATCTACAAGAATCACATCGGCATAGCCCTTTTCGGCAATGCGCTGAGCTAAGGTGGCACCAACATTCCCAGCACCAACTATGGTTACCTTATTACGCATTACTCACTTCCTTCAGTTTTTCAATAACGGCGTCAGCTACCTGACTGGTGCCTACGGCTGTGGTATCGGCGGGATTCGGCTTAAGGTCATAGGTGACATTCTTGCCTTCAGCAATGACCGTGGCTACGGCTTTCTCCAGTCTGTTAGCGGCTTTGGTTTCACCCAGATGTCGGAGCATCATCACTCCAGAGAGCATCATTGCCATAGGATTGACCTTATTCTTACCGGCGTATTTGGGGGCACTGCCGTGGGTTGGCTCGAAAACAGCAACACTGTCGCTAAGATTGGCACCAGGGGCAACTCCCAGTCCTCCCACTAAACCGGCGCACAGTTCGGAGACAAAATCGCCGTAAAGGTTAGGCAGAACAATGACATCAAATTGTTGGGGTTTTCTCACCAGTCGCATACATAGGGTATCAACGACTACATCCTCAAATTCAATATCGGGGTACTCTTTGGCTACATCCCGGGCTACTGTCAAGAACAAGCCATCAGAAAATTTAAGGATATTGGCTTTGTGTACTGCTGTCACTTTCTTTCGTCTGTTGGCGCGGGCATAATTAAAAGCAAATTTAATCACCCGTCGAGTCCCCGTTTCTGAAATCATTTTGATGCTGAAGCCAGCATCCTTTCTAACCTTCTCTTCGCTGGTTTGCAGAATGAGGTCAATGAGTTGCGTGGCTTCTTGAGTGCCCTTCGCAAACTCGATGCCACAGTAAAGGTCTTCCGTGTTTTCTCTAACCACCACTATGTCTACATCTTTGTATAGGGCGGGAACCCCCGGGTAAGTTTTGCAGGGACGCAAGCAGACATAGAGGTCTAAGATTTTGCGCAGGGCTACATTGACGCTCCTGAAACCAGTGCCGACGGGGGTGGTCACCGGACCCTTGAGGGCGACCTTATTTTTACTGATAGATTCAATAACATAGTCAGGTAAGGGGGTGCCAAACATATCCTGGGCGCTTTCGCCAATTATGGCTAAGTCCCACTTGAATTTAACCCCAGTAGCTTCAAGGACTCTTTTGGTTGCCTGGGCTACTTCAGGACCAATGCCATCTCCTGGGATGAAGGTTACTTTATGAACCATATGGGTTTCCTTATCTCAATTACAATTTAAAATCGCCGTATTTCTTTATGTAAGGAATGAGCCCGCCTTCGTCAAGGATTTTCAACATTACCGGAGGGATTTTGCCAAAGGTCAACTGAGCACCATTGGTCAGGTCTTTAATCGTGCCAGCAGTTAAGTTTACCTCTAATTCATCACCGTCGTCAATCTTGCCGGTATTACAAATGAGGAGGGGTAAGCCTTGATTTATAGCGTTTCGATAAAAAATACGAGCTGCTGATTTGACGAGAATTGCTTTAACCCCCGACATTTTTATAACTAAAGGAGCGTGTTCTCGGCTGGAGCCGAGCCCGAAATTCTTACCAGCAACAATAAAATCTCCTGGTTTTACTTTGGCAGCAAACTCAAGGTCGGCATCTTCCATAACATGTTTGCTTAATTCAGGTAGATTGCTTCTGAGATGAGCATACCTCCCAGGGATAATGTGGTCAGTAGAAATATTGTCGCCAAATTTGAGTGCTTTACCTTTAAGTATTGTGCCAGACATTCATATTACCTGCCTTGGGTCAGTGATTTCCCCAGTAAGGGCAGTAGCTGCGGCAGTGGCTGCGCTCGCCAAGTATATAAAGGCTTCGGGGTTACCCATTCGCCCCTTGAAATTACGATTGGCTGTGGACAAACAAGCTTCACCATTACCCAAGACTCCTTGATGAAGCCCGAGACAAGCAGCACAACCCGGAGGCAAGAGAATAGCTCCAGCCTCGATCAGTGTTTGGATATAGTCAGCTCTTAGGGCTTGCTTCAAAATGTTTCTGGATGCTGGGGCTACAAGTAATCGGGTTTCAGGGTGGATCTTCTTCCCCTTAAGGATGTAAGCAGCGACAGAGAGGTCATCCAGACGCCCATTGGTGCAGGTGCCTATAAAAACTTGCTGAATTTTAATTCCGGGCAATTGCTTGACTGGTGCCACATTGTCTACTGCGTGAGGCATGGCTACCATAGGCTCAAGCTGGTCAACATCTATAGAGATGGTCTTTTCGTAATTGGCATCAATGTCTGGGCTAATAGGTTTATATTTATCGCCCTGTCCCTGGGATTGCAGATAATCCTGGGTCGTGGTATCACTTGGGAAAAGTCCGACTTTAGCGCCAGCTTCCACTACCATATTAGCTACAGTTAAACGCTGAGAGATGTTCATACGGGGAACAGTATCACCGCTGAACTCCAAGGCTTTGTAGTTGGCACCGTCGGCACCAATTTTGCCGATGAGGTAAAGGATGAGGTCTTTAGCTTCCACTCCTGGGGAAAAATCGCCTGTTAGCCTAATTTGGAAAGTTTCCGGGACTCGAAACCAGGTCTTACCTAAAGCCATAGCTATAGCCACATCACTGGAGCCCATACCGGTAGCAAAAGCTCCCAAGGCGCCAGCAGTAACAGTATGAGAATCGGCACCGACAATAATATCGCCAGGATTGGCAAAATTCTCAGCTACCAGTTGATGGCATATTCCCTCGCCAATTTCGGAAAGAGAGCAGCCAGTTTCCATGGCAAAGCGACGCAGAAATAGGTGGTCATTGGCTAACTCCTGGTTTGGGGTGGGGGAGGCATGGTCGAGGAAGATCAGGCAGCGCTCAGGATGAACAATGTTCTTGAAGCCTTCTCTGAGCTGCCTTACGGTCAATGGGCCAGTGGTGTCTTGAACAAAAGCTAAATCTACCTCTGCAATGACGATATCCCCAGCCTTAGCTTCACCCTCAGACTTCTGGCTGAGGATTTTTTCACTTATAGTCTTACCCATTTCTAAGACTAACCAATGATAGCGATAGTTTCTCCAGCGGCTACTTTGTCCCCAGGTTTGAAGTTAAGCGCCAGTACTTTGCCTGATACTCCAGTCAAAAGGTCATTTTCCATCTTCATAGCTTCCAAGATAGCAATCTTATCGCCACTCTTAACTTCGTCTCCAACCTTAACAAAGTAGCGAGTGATTATTCCAGGTAAGGGCGCCGTTATTGGTGTCCCAGCAACTGCTGTAGGAGAGGTTGTTTCTGCCTTGACTTCAGGTTTGGCTGGTTTTTCCGCCTTTTCTATCGGCTTGGGTGGTACCTCTACCTTTTCGGCAGGCTTAGGTGGTGCTTCTATTTTAGCTGTTGGAGGAGATGTGACCGAAAGTGGAGTTGTTATAGCTGAACCGCCGACTGCCTCAACTTCCACCTGATAATATTCATCACCGATAAAAACATTGAAGGTTCTAAGTCCGGCTCCTTTGGCTGGTGCCTTAACCTCTATTTTTTCTACCAACTTACCGGCTTTAGCTTTAACTATAAGCTCATCTTCTCTCTTTACATCTTCTAAAGTCTTCAATTCCTCTACAGTCTTGGCTGGTGGTTCAAGTCCATATTTAGCCTTGAGGAAAGCCATTCCAGTGGTGGGATATAGGGCATAAATGAGGATATCGCCAATATCTTTGGCAACACCTTTTGTGGCTTCTTTAGCTTTTTCCAGCTCTGGTTCCAAAATATCAGCGGCTCGAGTAGTAATTGGTTCTTCACCTCGTTCATAACCCTTAAGGATTAATTTTTGCACCTCAGTGTTAATTGGAGCTGGTGGTTTACCATAGAGACCGTAGGTATAGTCCTTTACTTCCTTGGCAATCATCTTGTATCTGCCAAAGAGAACATTCATTACAGCTTGAACACCTACTATCTGACTGGTTGGAGTGACGAGTGGTGGATAGCCGAGGTCTTTTCTGGTTTTAGGCAGTTCAGCATAGACTTCTGGCAAGCGGTCTAAGGCATTAGCCTCTTTTAACTGGGCTACCATGTTGGTGAACATACCACCGGGAATCTGGTGCCACAGAACGCCGGTGTCAATTACTGATGCCTTAGTCGTGTCTAAGAAATCGCGGTATTTAGGCGCTATAGATTCGAAATATTCATCTAACTTAAGCAAATGCTCCAGGCTGAGCCCAGTATCCCTCGGAGTATTCCTGAGCGCAACTACTATAGGCTCGATGCCAGGGTGGGCGGTTCTAAAGCCGAAGGGTGCGAGACAGGTGTCAATAAAATCCACTCCGGCTTCAATAGCTTTCAGATAACTCATCATCGCCATACCGCTGGTGAAATGGCTGTGGAGGTTGACCGGTATTTTTAGCGCTTGCTTTAGGGCTTTGATCAGGTTGTAGGCATCATCCGGAGCAATGAGTCCTGCCATATCTTTAATACAAAGACTATCGGCTCCCATGTCCTGAATGATAAGGGCTTTATTGACATAATAATCAATATTAAACACTGGACCACCCAGTTTAGGTTCAGTAAGAGAGTAACATAAGGCACCCTGAATGTGCTTACCCTTATCCTTAATAGCCTTAAAGGCAGTGATGAAATTTCGCTCATCATTTACGGCGTCAAAGACACGAAAAACATCAATACCACAGTCGGCAGTATGGTGGACAAAAGCTGTAACTACATCATCGGCGTAATTTCGGTAACCAACTAAATTCTGACCGCGTAGGAGCATCTGAAGGCGGGTATTGGGCATTAATCTTTTCAAGATTCGGATTCTCTCCCAGGGGTCTTCATTTAAGAATCGGGTCATGACATCGAAAGTAGCTCCTCCCCAGACCTCCATAGACCAAAAACCGGCTTTGTCCATCTCAGGAGTAACGGGTATCATATCTTCGGTGCGCATTCGAGTAGCAAACAAGGACTGGTGCCCGTCCCGTAAAGTTAGGTCAGTGATTTTGAGTGGATTTTTGCTGCTCTTCTTTTTTGGGCTCATCTCTTTCCCCCTTTGTTTACTTGGGTATTCGGCTTGGGGAAATAGGCGACTTGTTGTTCATAGCGATACATTTTCTGGCGCCACTGAGTTCTGGCTCTCACTAATTCTTGGCGCCCGAATAAGCGCCAGGGGCTGACTTCAAAAGCAGGTTTGGGACTAACGATAATTGCCTTAGCTTGCTGCTCTTGCTCCACATAAGCAGTGACTGCTGCTATGGCTGCTATGGTTTTTTCTTTCTCTTTCATAAAACCTCTTTCTTAAAGAGGAATATTGCCATGTTTTTTAGGTGGGTTGGTATCAGACTTGTTCTGGAGCATATCCAATGCTTTGATTAGCTTTGGTCGTGTCACCCTCGGGTCGATAACATCGTCTATATAACCTTTGGCTGCTGCTACATATGGATTAGCAAACTTATCTCTATACTCCTGGATTAGTTTTTGTCTGGTTTCGTCTGGATTTTCCGACTTAGCAATGGCATCTCTAAAGACAATGTTTACTGCCCCTTCCGGTCCCATTACTGCAATCTCAGCAGTGGGCCAGGCGTAATTGATATCACCCCGCAAGCTCTTGCTACTCATGACTATAAAAGCGCCTCCATAGGCTTTGCGAGTAATTACGCATACTTTAGGGACAGTAGCTTCAGCGTAGGCATAAAGGAACTTGGCACCGTGCCGGATGATACCTCTATATTCTTGGTCAATACCCGGCATATAACCAGGAACGTCAACAAAAGTAACCAGCGGGGTATTGAAGCAATCACAGAAACGGACAAATCGAGCTCCCTTATCTGAGGCATCAACATCGATAACGCCAGCAAAGAATTGAGGTTGCTGGGCAACAATCCCAACACTTCGTCCACCCAATCGGGCGAAGCCAACGATGAGACTACACCCAAACTCTTCATGTACCTCCATGAAATCACTGTTGTCCACTATTTTGAGAATAACTTGCTTCATGTCATAAGACTTGGCTGGGTCGGTGGGCACTATGGAAAGCAACTCTTCATCCGTGCGGTTGGGGTCATCGCCAGTATCCATAATTGGGGAGTCTTCCATATTGTTCTGAGGCAGGAAACTGAGGAGACGGCGTACCATTTCCAGGCATTCCTGTTCATTCTCAGCAACAAAGTGACAGTTACCACTCTTGGTGGCATGAGTTATGGCACCACCCAGTTGTTCCAAGGTAACTTCTTGCCTGGTAACAGCTTTAATTACTTCTGGTCCAGTGATATACATTTGCCCTGCCCCTTTTACCATGAAGATGAAATCAGTGATAGCCGGGGAGTAGACGGCTCCCCCGGCGCAGGGACCCATGACCACGGAAATTTGAGGAATGACTCCTGAATAGAGTGTATTACGGGTAAATATTTCCCCGTAACCAACAAGGCTATCCACCCCTTCCTGGATACGGGCACCTCCAGAGTCAAGGAGCCCAATGATTGGAGCGCCATTCTTAGCTGCTAAGTCCATGGCTTTGCAGATTTTTTCTGAGGCGACTTTAGACAGGGAGCCACCGAAGACAGTGAAGTCTTGGGCAAAGACGAAAGCCTTCCGACCATTGATAGTGCCGTACCCCGTAACGACAGCATCCCCCAAGAATCGCTGCTCACTCAGTCCGAAATCTGTGCAACGGTGTAAGACAAATGGGTCAAGTTCTTCAAAGCTTCCCAAGTCGAAGAGAAGGTCAATCCTTTCCCGGGCTGTCAATTTACCTCGGGCATGCTGTGCCTCAATTCGTTGGGGTCCTCCCCCGGCTTTGGCTTGCTCTCTGAGTTTGTTAAGTTCAGTCAACTTGTCCTCAATTTCCATACTACTTCCCCTAAGTTTTTGTCTGAAAGTTAAATTTTGATTTTATCATACTATGCTTCGTGTGACAACAACTGAGGTTTTTCGGACCCGTCTGAGCAAAATTTATGGGCGATTTCACTGATTGTCAGAAGCAATCTCAATAGAGCTCAAGCCCAAGTTTGCCACTGGCTCTAAGTTGGTGCTAATGAGGAAATTGCGTGGTAGAATATTCTTTGGTTCGTGATGGTGGTTAAAGCTGTTTCTTTAGGCACTACCCGCTGTGGCTCTTCTATCTTCCATTGGGGGGAGCGGACTTTTGTTATGGGGATTGTTAACGTCTCGCCAGACTCGTTTTCTGGCGATGGTCTGAGAAATGTTGATGAAGCTGTAATGAGAGCAAAACACTTGGCTGCGGATGGTGCTGACATTATAGATGTGGGCGGTGAATCGACACGCCCCAGCTCGCTGCCTATATCCGGGGACGAGGAATTACGGCGAGTAATACCAGTAGTAGAGCGCCTGTCAGAAGAGTTGTCTATTCCTGTCAGTATTGACACTTATAAGTGGGAAGTAGCCCGTCGTGCTGTGGATGCTGGAGCTCAGATAATAAATGATGTTTGGGGGTTAAAGAAGGAGCCAAGGTTAGCCGAGTTGGCAGCAGAGGGAGGAGTGCCTATAGTCGTTGTGAGCAATCAACGTGAACAGCCTTGTCGCTGGATTATGCCTGTAGTCTTGGCTGACTTGAGGCGGGCTATAAAATCGGCTATGAAAGCAGGTGTTGCCTGGGAGAATATCATTATTGACCCGGGGATTGGCTTTGGTAAGACACCTGAGCAAAACCTGGAAGTTGTCTGGCGTCTCAACGAATTAAAGGTTCTGCGGAGGCCTATATTATTGGGAACGTCTCGTAAATTTATGCTTGATTTACCCCCGGGCCAGCGTCTGGAAGGAACGGCAGCCAGTGTCGCTATTGGCATTTCTAAAGGTGCTGACATAGTGCGAGTCCATGATGTCCGGGAAATAGTCCGGGTTTGCCGGATGAGTGATGCTATTGTCAGGAAAAGATTGAGGAAAAAGTAAACTTGGCAACAGCCTATCTGGGCTTAGGTTCTAACCTGGGTGACCGCAGGCAAAACTTGACTAAGGCTCTGAAGTTAATGTCTCCTCAGGTTAAAGTGGTGAAATTATCATCTATTTATGAAACCGAACCTGTAGACTATGCAGACCAACCTCTTTTCTACAATGCTGTTTGCCAGGTTTCTACCACCTTGTCACCTCAAGAACTCTTATATTTGGTTAAAGGGATTGA
>CAZJMM010000056.1:0-8254 GCA_964547155.1 uncultured Dehalococcoidaceae bacterium
TATAAAGTCCGGCAATTCCACTGCCGACTATGATGTAATCGTAGTAGTTGGTGTTTTTCTCTTTTCTCATCAGACGATGGCTAACATCCTGTCTAAAGCCCGTTTAGCTTTCAACCTTATTTCCTCAGGTACTATGACCTGGTTGCGTTTGAATTCCATGGTTTCAATGACTGCCTCGAGGCGAGTCTTCTTCATGTTAGGGCAGATGAGGCTGGAGGCGAGAAGGTAGAAGTTTTTGTTTGGGTGTTCCTTCCGCATTCGATGTAGGATACCTTCTTCAGTGCCGATAAGAAAGGTTGTCGCTGGGTTTTCTCTGGCATAACGAATCATCTGAGAAGTGCTCAAGGCAGCATCGGCTAATTCTATCACTTCAGCCCGACATTCTGGGTGGACAAGGACTTTAGCCTCAGGGTAACGCTGTTTAGCCAGTTTGACCTGGTCGGCGGTGAGTCGGACGTGGGTAATACAATAGCCTGGATAGAGAATCATTCTTTTCTTGGTTTTGGTAGAGATGTAGTGCCCCAGGTGTTTATCGGGAATGAACAGGATTTCATGATTGGGCACTGATTCTACTACTTTAACTCCGTTGGCGGAAGTGCAGCAAATATCACTATCAGCCTTCACGGCTGCGGTTGTATTGACATAGGCTACCACGGTAGCCTTTGGATACCTCTCCTTCCATTCTTTTAAGTCATTGACATCAATCATGTCTGCCATGGGGCAGCAGGCGGTAGGGTGAGCCAGAAGAACAGCAGACTCTGGGTTAAGGATAGCCGCTGTTTCTGCCATGAAATTGACACCGCAGAAGACAATGGTTTCAGCTTTAACTTCAGCGCAACGTCGGGCCAATTCCAGGGAGTCACCTACAAAATCAGCGATGTCCTGGATTTCGGGGCGCTGGTAGTTGTGGGAAACAATGGTAGCATTAAGTTTCCTCTTGAGTTCAAAAACTCTTTCCCGCAGCTTGGCTAATTCAGCTTCTGGTCTTTCAATAACTGCTACTCTGGAATAGAGAACCATTGTTGCTTCTTCCCCTGTTTAGTCAACTATTGGACATCCTTGGAGCGACCACGGACTCGTTTTATCAATTCTAACCCTAACGAGTTGCCCAAGGCAATCCTTATTACTGACAAAGAAGACTAGTTTATTTGTCCGGGTGCGACCGTACCATTTGCCCTTTTGCTTACCTTCTACGAGTATCTCTTCTGTCTTTCCTATAAGGCGAGAGTTAATTTCCCCAGCTATTATGGTCTGAAGTTCTTCAACCTGTTTTAAGCGTTCTTTTTTGGTTGCTGGTGGGACATTGTCCTCAAATTTTCGGGCGGCAATGGTCTGAGAGCGAGGAGAGTAGGCAGCCACATGTACAGTGTCAAACCTGATTTCTTTGAGCATGACTAAAGTTCGGCTAAATTGCTCATCGCTTTCATTAGGGAAGCCGACAATGAAATCAGTACTTAAGGATACGTTGGGAATACAGGAGCGGATAGTCAGGACAAGCTGGTGATATTGTTCTGCAGTGTAGCCACGGCGCATGGCTTTCAAAATAGCATCGTCTCCAGACTGAAGAGGCAGGCTGATGTACTCGCAGACCTTGTCTAAAGAGGCTATGGCTTCAATAAGCCTCTGGCTCATATCCTTGGGGTGGTTAGTCAGGAAACGAATTCTGAGAAGCCCTTCGACTTGGTTTAGCTCGCTGAGTAAGTCGGCAAGGTCTGGGTGTTTGGGCAGATCGCGTCCGTAAGAATTGACATTCTGCCCAAGCAGAGTGACTTCCTTGGCACCTCGTCTCACCAGTTCTCTTACTTCACAAACTATTTCCGGTAAGGGTCGGCTCTTCTCTCTGCCTCGGCGGTAAGGGACAATGCAATAGGAGCAGAAATTATTACAGCCTTGAATAATGGGTACAAAAGTAGTCGGTGGTGGCTGGTGAGGCAGGAGCGAGCTTTGTTCTATCTCAGTAGCTATGCCTTGCTGATGTGCCCAGTGGAGCAAATCAAGATAAGCTCCCGGCTTAAAGAATAGGTCAACATGGGGGAACTGCCTTTCAAGTTCTTCTATCTTAGAATTAACCAAGCAACCAGTGACTAAAATAGACAGATGCTGGTTAGCCTTCTTGATGCCTTTTAGGTAACCGAGATTACCCAGGGCTTTGTCCTCAGCGTGTTGTCTGACTACACAGGTATTCAGGACAACCAGGTCAGCGGTTTTCTGGTCAGCCGTGTACTGATAGCCGAGCTGTTCCAGATAGCCAGCTATCCTGTCTGACTCGGCTTTGTTCATCTGGCAACCAATAGTCCAAATATGAAATTGAGGCATAACCTGTTCCTGACTCTAATTAATAATTCCTATTCTTTATAGTTTATCTTTGAGTCCGGGATATATCAACTTTATTGGGTTATAAGGAGTTTCTTAAGAGAAAAAGGATTCTGGGGTAGGAAAGAGGGGGTGACTACCTGTCTGGTTTAACTATGGCGGAGGGAATGGGATTCGAACCCATGACTCCGATTACTCGGAGTAAGCGCTTAGCAGGCGCCCGCACTAGACCACTATGCGATCCCTCCGTTGCTTGTAATGACTTTCTTTTAATATCAATATAGCACAGGCTTTTTCAAGCTTTCAAGCCGAAGCGGGAGATTGCTTCGCCCTCGGCTCGCAATGACATTTATGAAAATGGTCATGTACTCTCTGACAACCATTCATTGAAAAGAGTAAGTGGGGGTGTTATGATGCCCCTTATAATGAGGGGATGAAACGGTGAAGCTGGAGATAAGTCTTCAAGTCGATAAGGGGCTCACCCCTAATTTAGAAAATAATTGGCTGAGGGCTGTGGTACGAAAGGTCATTAAGGCTTTGGGACTCTCTGTGCCGGTGGAGGTAAGCCTGGTGATAACCGATGCGAAAAAAGTCCGGCAGCTTAACAAAGAGTATCGGAGTAAGGACGAGTCAACGGATGTGCTGGCATTTGCGATGATGGATAGTAAAGATGAGGAGAAATCATTTGTTACTCCACCTGATGGGGTTCTACATCTGGGGGAAGTGGTCATTTCTTACCCTCAGGCAGTCCGGCAGGCAAGAGAACTGGGACATTCAGTAGAACAAGAAATGGCGTGCTTGATTGTCCATGGTATCCTCCACCTTTTAGGCTATGACCATGAGCTACCGGATGAAGCAGAAAAGATGCGAGCTAAAGAAAGAGAAGTAATGACAAAGATTGGCAGTCGGGGTAAAGAAAAATGAAGAAACCATTTAATGTTTGGAAGGACGTGTACACAATAGGCAGTGCTGAAATATCTCATCCTTACGATTGCTGTATTTACTTGATTGATGCCGGGGAGCTTGTCTTGATTGATGCTGGGGCAGGGGAAAGCAGTGATGGACTGATAGAAAATATAAGGTCATTGGGCTTTGCTCCAGAAATGCTTCATTCAGTAATTGTTACTCATGCCCATATTGACCATATTGGGGGCTTAGCTTATCTACAGAAGAATTATGGCGTTAGGGTAATAGCCCATAAGTTAGACACTGAGGCTATTGAGTCTGGCAAGGGAATTGGTGTTGAGTTTTATGGAGTTAGCTATCAGCCATGCCGAGTGGATGTTAAATTGAGCTCCGAAGACAGCCTTAAGTTTAGTAGATATGAGATTAAGCTAGTGCATATCCCGGGGCATACGCCAGGGAGCATTGCCGTCTATGTTGACACGGAGAAGAGAGTCCTTTTCGGGCAAGACATTCATGGTCCTTACTATGCTGCCTGGGGGGCTGACCCGGTTAAAGCAGCCAGCTCTTTGCAGAAGCTCCTTGATTTAGGAGCGGATATATTGTGTGAAGGCCATTTCGGCATTTATCAACCGGCTACTGAAGTCATAAGGTATATAGAAGGTTATCTGTCCCAGCTACAGGCAATAACTAGAGGAAAGTAAGCAGGAGTTTAAGCCTTACCTCTTTTTTGTTTTGTCTTGCCCTTTTGAGTTTTGATAATACTTTCAATCTGGGCTACTGTCTCATCCAGTTTGTCTTTATAGTTGACTACCACATAGTCGAAGAAGGGTAGGCTTTTCATTTCCGCCTCCACTGTTTTAAGCCGGCGGTCTAAGTCTTTTTGGGACTCGCTTCCCCTATGCTTCAAACGCTGGGCTAATTCCTCCTCAGACGGGTACATGAGAAAGATGGCTATTGCCTTAGGAAAAAGTCGCTTAAGAGTAGCTGCCCCCTGGACATCGACTTTTACTATCACATCCTGCCCTCTTTTAAGGGCTGGTTCTACCTCTTCTTTAGGCACGCCATAGTAGTTGTCATAGACCTTTGCCCATTCCAATAGCTGTTTTTCGGCTATCTTCCGCTTAAATTCGTCTTTGGTGAAAAAATGGTAGTCTATTCCATCTTGCTCTGTAGGTCGTATGGGGCGGGTAGTGGCAGTTATTGCATAGTGGTAGGGAAGCTCTAACTGTTTCATCCGGTTGAAGACAGCGTCTTTGCCGACTCCAGAGGGTCCAGAAAGTATAAGGAGAAGGGGTCCAGTTTTGTTTAAAGATAATCTGTTATCGCTGGTCATTGTTCTGGCTATATTATTATGTGCAGCTTCCATTATAACATTGTTCTTAAGAAGTTGGAGGCTGCGGCATTTCGTGGGGGGTTTTAGAGGGACTTGTAAAAGGCGAAACCTAATGTTCCCCTACCGGTGGCGTAGCCCATAACGGGACTGAAGTCGGTAATAAAGAGTTCGGCGCAATTGAACTCCTTACCTATCCTTTCCTTAAGCTCCTGGGCTTCTTTAAGGACATCGGCGTGCATTACGGCGACATGTATTGGTCCAGAAGTGCCAACTTGCTCTTTCATCATACGAAGCATTTTTTCCACCCCGTTCGATTTAGTTCTGGAAGCAGTGGCGAAGCGAACGAGTCCGTCGGAGACAGTCAGGATAGGCTTAACGGGAAGCACAGAGCCTATTTGAGAAGCAATTTTAGGTATGCGTCCAGTCCTGTAGACGTGGCGGGTTGTTTCCAGAAGAATAATGAATTTCACTCGCTCTTTGACTTTTTGGGCAGTAGTTATTACTTCAGTGAAAGCCTTACCTTCGGCAGCCACTCGGGCAGCGGCTAAAGCGATAAAACCCTCAGCAGCGGTGACAGTCTCACTATCAAGCACTTCAACAGTAATTTGAGGTAGTTGCTCTTTGGCTATTTCTTTGGCAGTTTGGGCACTGCTGCAACACATGCTTAGCTTGGATGATAAGGTAACGACGAGAATAGTCTGGGCATGCGTGCTCAACTCTTGGTAAACTTGAAGAAAGTCTTCAGGAGAAGGAGCTGAGCTTTTCCAAACCCGGGGGTCTTTATCTAAAAGGGCGTATCCTTCAGCAGGGCTCAGGTCTATCCAGTCCCGGTAGATTTTACCGCCAAAGAAAATGTTTATGGGGACTATTTTAATTCCATATTTCTGGACTTGTTCTTTGGTAAGACAGGCGATGCTATCGGCGACTACGGCTGTGTTAGACATACTTCCTCCTTTAAGAGTCCATACATCGTATAACAATGCTATCTTACTAAATCGTCTTTATCTGGTCAAGCTCCCTTCTAAATCGGTCTAAGAACCTTGACCTACTTAAGGGTTTACTGATAGACTCTAACGATAGTTTTTGAAGCTTCGGGGCCAATATGCATGACCAATTAGCTGAAGTATTCAAAGAGTATGAGGGTGAGAAAGGAGCGGTAATTCCTGTCCTTCAGAAAGTTCAGGAAAAGCTGGGATACTTGTCTGAGGAGGCGATTTCAGAGATAGCTAAGTTTTCCAAAATGTCGGAAAGTGAAATCTTCGGGATCGCCTCTTTTTATGCCCAATTTCGTTTTACCCGTCCAGGTGAGCATGCGGTTAAAGTTTGTCTGGGTACAGCCTGTCATGTTAGAGGTGGGGAGCAAATTCTGGAAGCAGTGGAGAGGGATTTGGATGTGGAACGAGGTGGCACCACCAAAGACTACAAGTTCAGCCTGGAAAGAGTGGCTTGTTTTGGCTCCTGTGCTTTAGCTCCAGTAATGGTAGTGGATAAAAATGTTTACGGCAGATTGACCATTATCAAGGTCAGGGACATTTTATCTAAGTACCATTGAGGCAGAGCATGAAGTTTGAAGAAATTCAAAAGCGAGCACTTTCAGCGTGGGATGCTTGGCAACGGAGTAGTAAACCTCGGATATTGGTGGGTACGGCTACCTGTGGTAGAGCTGCTGGGGCTATTGCTGTCATGGAAGCTATCTATGAAGAGTTAAAGCAGCGAAGCATTGAGGCAGCAGTGACTGAAGTTGGTTGCATTGGCTTATGTTACGGCGAGCCAATGGTTGACATAATTAAACCGGGCAACCCCCGTATTACATACTGTAATATGACTCCGGAAATTGTTCCTCAGCTTATTGAGGATTATTTGATTAAGGACAATCCTCATCCTGAGTTGGCCTTGGGCTATATTGGTGATGGCAAAGTTGACGGTATTCCGGTTCTTTTTGAGCTGCCAGTGCTTAAGCCTCAGGTACGCATCGTTTTACGCAATTGTGGCTTTATAGACCCTACCAATATAGACCATTATATTGCTAATGATGGCTACAGCGGTCTGGTCAGGGCACTGGCAACGAGTCCGGAAGTAGTAGTTGAAGAGGTTAAGAAGTCGGGATTGCGAGGCAGAGGTGGCGCTGGCTTTCCAACTTGGATGAAATGGGAATTGTGTCGCAAGGCACCTGGCAAAGAGAAGTACATTATCTGTAATGCTGATGAGGGCGACCCGGGAGCTTTTATGAACCGGTCGTTACTGGAAGGCGACCCTCACTCTGTTTTAGAAGGGATGGTCATTGGTGCTTATACCATTGGTGCCAACGAAGGTTATATTTACTGTCGGGCTGAATATCCTTTAGCTCTGGAGAGGTTAAGGATAGCCTTGCGTCAGATGGAGGGATATGGCTTCCTTGGCGACAACATTTTGGGCTCTGGCTTCAATTTTCACATAAAGATTAAGGAAGGTGCTGGAGCTTTTGTCTGTGGCGAAGAAACAGCCTTGATGGCTTCTATTGAGGGTAAGAGAGGCATGCCCCGTTCTCGCCCGCCCTTTCCAGCTGTTTCTGGGCTATGGGGAAAACCAACCAATATTAATAATGTGGAGACCTGGGCAAATATAGCGCTAATCTTGCAACGGGGTGGAGGGTGGTATAGCCAGTATGGAACCGAAAATAGCAAGGGCAGTAAGACCTTCGCTTTGGTGGGGAAGATAGAACGAACCGGTCTTATCGAGGTACCTCTGGGTATCAAGTTGAGGGACATTATTTATGGGGTAGGTGGTGGCATTCTCAAAGGTAAACAATTTAAGGCAGTGCAGACCGGTGGTCCTTCTGGTGGTTGCTTACCTGCCAGCATGCTTGACTCGCCCGTGGATTATGAATCTCTGACTGCTGCTGGTTCCATTATGGGTTCGGGTGGCATGATTGTGATGGACGAAAACACTTGTGTGGTGGATATTGCGCGATATTTTCTCTCTTTTACTCAGGCAGAATCTTGTGGCAAATGCGTCCCCTGCCGAGTGGGGACAAGGCAGATGCTGAATATTCTGGAGCGGATAGCTAAAGGTGAAGGTCAACCTAATGACGTCGCACAGTTGGAACGCTTAGCTAACACGGTTAAGTTGGGTTCCCTTTGTGGTCTGGGGCAGACCGCACCCAACCCGGTACTGACCACTGCTCGTTATTTTCGTGATGAGTACGAGGCACATATCCTCGACAAACGTTGTCCAGCTTTAGTTTGTAAAGAGTTAATTTCCTTCTACATCCTCCCTGATAAATGTACTGGCTGCATGATTTGTGCCAGGAATTGTCCGGTGGAGGCAATCAGCGGCGGCAAAAGACTGATACATGTTATTGAGCAGGAAAAATGTGTTAAGTGTGGAACCTGCCTTGATGTTTGTCCAGAGCGTTTTTCGGCTGTAGTTAAGGTCTCAGGGGAGCAGATTAAGGTTCCTCAGAAACCGGTGCCTGTGGGTACATAAGTTCAGGAGGGTTGTGATGAGCACTGTTATGGCTAAAGAGATTACAACGATATCTTTGACCATTGATGGTCAACGAGTTGAAGTGAAAGCAGGGGCGACGGTACTGGAAGCTGCCCAAGAAGCGGGTATTTACATACCCACATTGTGCCATCACCCCAGTTTGCCTCCTTATGGAAGTTGCCGTATGTGTATTGTTGAGATTGAGAAAATGCGCGGTTTTCCCACAGCCTGTACTAC
>CAZJMM010000057.1:0-7982 GCA_964547155.1 uncultured Dehalococcoidaceae bacterium
CCGTGTGAGCCACCAAAAATAAAGGGGGTAAAAGCACTGTAGGAGGCTTTACTATTCCGCAAGGCAACTACCCTCGCAACAGTAACTTATTTCCCTCTTTAACCCATTATTATCTCAGCTATGTCCAAAGCTTTTAATGATTCTTGGGCTTCCTTACCTCTTATGGCATCCTCAAACATCTGAAGGCAGTAGGGACAAGCCGTTACCACTATTCCAGCTCCAGTCTTCATCACTTCCTCAGTCCGCTCCTCGCTAACCCTTTTACCAATGCGCTCTTCCATCCAAAATCGCCCACCACCACCACCGCAACAGAAGCTGGTTCCTCGATTTCTTTCCATTTCCAGGAGTTTCCCTTTAGAAACTGTTTTAATAATCTGCCTGGGTAGCTCATAGATATCATTGTACCTCCCCAGATAACACGAGTCGTGGTATGTTACCTTTTTGTCAAAAAGTGTTGTTGGTTTGACCCTACCCTGCCTAAAGAGCTCAGCAATTAACTGAGAATGGTGGACAACTTCAAAGTTACCACCAAACTGGAGGTATTCTTTCTTAATGGTATTAAAACAATGGGGACAGGTAGCGACTATCTTCTTTACATTGTAATGTTCCAAGATTTCAATATTCTTTTGGGCTTGAAGCTGGAAAAGGTATTCATTTCCCATTCTCCGTGCCGGCTCACCACAGCAGGTTTCCTCCAGACCCAAAATACCAAAGTTAATACCAGCATTTTGCAAAATCTTTGCCATAGCCACAGCTACTTTCATATTCCTATCCTCAAGGGCAGCAGTACAACCCACCCAGAATACCAGTTCAACTTGGCTACCTTCAGATAGAAGCTTAACCCCTAAACCCTTTACCCACTCTGTACGATCTACAGTAGTCCCTCGACAGGTGTGTCCACGAGCTTCAATGCACCTCAAGATAGCCTCTGCTGTTTCAGGAATCTTGGCTTGTTCCAAAATCAAATTACGCCGCATGTCAACAATTTTGTCGATATGCTCAATCAAAGCCGGGCACTGTTCCTGACAAGCTCGGCAAGTAGTACATGACCAGAGGACATCTTCAGTGATGACTTCACCGATGAGCGCTTTCATAGGGAGATTAGCTACTGATGCCTTGGCTTTCAACAAAGATGGACCTTCTTCTAGTAAATGCTCTTTCAGGTCCAAGATTACTTGCTTCGGATTAAGGGGCTTATCCGTAAGGTAAGCCGGGCAGTTAGCTTGACACCGCCCACACTGGGTACAGGCATAAAGGTCCAAGAGTTGTTTCCAGGTAAACTGCTCAATCCGACTAATGCCATAGCTCTCAGCCTTCTCCAAATCAATAGGCACCAAAGCACCTTTTGGACGCAAGGAACTGAAGAAAATATTTATCGGAGCAACCATAATGTGCAAATGCTTTGAGTAGAGAATAAAGACCAAGAAACCAATTATAACAAGGTAGTGAACCCACCAAGTCACTCCGTATAGGAACCTCTGTAAGCTCTCCCCCAGCCCCAGCCAATTAAAGAATTTAGCGAAAGCTAATCCTACTGGAACCCATGCTACCAAGGCATCCCCAGTAATGTTAATACGAAATCCTTCTATACAGACATGTGCTAACATGAGCAAAAAAATTAACACTAAAATAATAGCCGCTTCCCCCGTCGGTTCTAACCTTGCCGGTCTTAGGATATACCTTCTAATAACTGCCCAGATTATGGCTAAAGCTACCACAAACCCGGCGATATCCAGTATTAGTGAAAAATAGCGCGAAAAAGTAGTATTTCTAATTGCCTCTGATAGCCCAAGACCGTCGCCTACAAAAACATAAATAAGATAACTGAGCAGAAAGAGCAGAAAGCCCCAGAAGATAAAGGCATGACCAATGCCTGCTATATCCTTTTTGGAAACACTTCGCAACGAGCACACCTGGGGGAAAACAAGACCTATCATCACCATCAATCTCCTGCCTAAATGGTCAAACCTGTTTTCATATCCCCCTAGCCCTATTAAGGAGAAAAGTTGGTAGCCACGATAAGCAAAGAGACCAAAAGCAATAGCAAACAGAAACCAGAAAACTACAAAGAACAGTGGGTTATTAAACAAGTTATCCTCCTTATATCAGAAATATAAACTATTAAACAGGAGTCTTCTCCTTCGGACTCTGCAATATCGAAATTAACCAGTTCAGCCAATCCTGTCTCAGTCTTCCCGGTAAAAGAGGAGTTGAATGAAATCCACCGGTTGTGAGTATGATTTTCTTGGGCGATTGGGCACACTTGTACAACTTCATTGCTTCTTGATAATCTACAAATTTATCACCTTCGCAATGGATAAATAAAAGATGACACGGTTTCACCTTGGTAAGAGCTGCAGAGAGAGCGCCCTTTTGGTTTGCCTTAAACATCTTTCCCCAGTCCACAGCTACTCTATATCTTCTTAATTTCATCCATAACCAGCTCAAACCTGAAAATGATCTCACCCATGGTGGCAAACCTTGCCTGGGATATTCCACTAAACCCCTTGCGCATTTAGCCAAACGCTGATAGAAAGCTACAAATTCGTCTCCAGAACGGTCTATATCATCAGGAGGGCAAGAAACAAGAACCAGAGCATAGATATTCTTCAGTTCAGGTGCCGCCAGTAAAGCTGCGCTTGCTCCCATGCTATGTCCAACTACAGAAACACGCTGTTTATCAATTTCAGGGAAGCTGGATAAATGGTTAAAAGCTGCAACAACATCCTCCCAGGCATTGCCATCGCAGGTTCCACCACTCCAGCCATGTCCCCTGAAATCAAAGGCAAAGGTGGCTATCCCTCGCTGAGCAATAATCTCAGCAATCGGTCTCATAGTTCGGTGGTCAGTGCCAAAACCATGGCATAAAATTGCTACAGGTAGAGGCCCCTCTTCTTCGGGAAGTAAGAGCTTGCCGAAAAGCCTTTGATTACTACTATTAAAACTCAAGGAAAATTCAGTATACTTCTTTCTACCTTTAGATCTCACAGCTAAGTCTCTAAAGAAACCTTTTAGTGAATTGAAAGAATTTAGAGAATTTTCCCAGCTAAGGTAAATAGTCGCTCTATCGCCCGAGGTGGAACTGTTACTCCTCCGAGCAGAGTCTCGGTATCATCACCAAAGCCATGGTAATCACTACCGCCAGTAGCGATAAGCCTATGTTCCAAGGCTATCGCCTCAATCCTGTCTATCGTTTCAGTAAAGTAATTATTATACCACACCTCGATACCGACCAGACCAGCGTTTATAAGCTGAGGTAAAAGTTGGTCTAACCCATCAATATTTGCTGGATGAGCCAAGACAGGTAGACCGTTAGCCTCAACAACAAGCTTAACTGCTTCAACCGGAGTAACTTTTTCTCGTTCTACATAAGCTGGACCTTCTCGACCAATATACTTATTAAAGGCTTCTTGGAGTGACGTAACATAACCTTTTTCCAGCAAAGCTTGGGCTATGTGAGGTCGACATACTGAACCATCGCCGGCTAACTCCAAAACTCGCTTCCATTCGATTTTCATACCTAAAGCTTGGAGTCTATGAATCATAGCAATAGCACGCTCTTTTCGCGAAGCACGCAGTCTATACAATGCGGAGCACAACTTTGAGTCAGTGTAATTAACAAAATAGCCCAAAATATGCACTTCACCATGGGGGACATCAGTATTAATCTCAACGCCGGGAATGACAGTGACAGAAGAAAAAGCCTTGGCTGCTTCTAAAGCCGGAGCAACTCCATCTACAGAATCATGGTCAGTAATAGCAATAATATTAAGTCCAGTCTTTATAGCTAAACTAACAATATCCTCTGGCGTAAGACGACCGTCGGAGGCAGTGGTATGCACATGAAGGTCTGCTCTCATTCACTCAAATGACCTCTCGTTGTAACCGGGAAATAGAAATCGCCTTGCCACTCTTTTCATCCATTTCGATGACCACAGCATCAAAAATGGTCTTACCCTTTCCCACAGAAAGACGGTGCGGCATTTTAGTAAGAAAACTATGAATCACAGCTTCAGTGTCATCACCTATAACCGAATCTTTAGGACCCACCATACCTACATCAGTAACATAAGCGGTGCCGCCAGGTAATACAATAGTATCAATCGTCCCCACATGAGTATGAGTTCCTAATACAGCACTGACCCTCCCATCTAAATATCTTCCCAGAGCTACTTTCTCCGAAGTCGCCTCAGCGTGAAAATCTACAATAATTACTGCTGGCTTAGTTTCCAAACCGCCTAACAAACAGTCCATAGTCCGGAAGGGACAGTCAAAATTACCAATAAAGGTACGACCCATCAAGTTGACCACCATCGTTTGCTTAAAAAAGAGATAACCCCGTCCTGGAGTACCAGGAGGGAAGTTCAAAGGGCGCAGGATGGAGTTTTGACTATCCAGATAGGGTACAATTCCCTTCTGAGCCCAAACATGATTACCAGTGGTTATTACGTCAACGCCTGATACTAAAAGTTCTTCGGCAGTGTCTGGAGTGATTCCTATTCCACCAGCTGCATTTTCCCCGTTAGCTATGACCAAATCAAACCCATATTCATGACGTAAGCCGGGCAGAAGTTCACGTAGTGCCTTTCTGCCAGGCTTACCCACAACATCGCCAATCATCAAGGCAAGCAATAACCGTCTCCAGGCTCTATCTATTTAGCATAATCCACTGCTCTTGTCTCTCGGACTACGGTGACTTTTATTTGTCCTGGATATTCCATAGTTTCCTCTATTTTCTTAACAATATCCCGAGCCAATCTCATAGCGGACAAGTCATCTATCTCTTCTGGTTTAACCATAATCCTAACCTCTCGCCCTGCTTGGATAGCATAAGCTTTTTCCACCCCTGGAAAGCTATTGGCTATACTTTCCAGAGCTTCAATTCGCTTCAAATACTGCTCCAGAGACTCCCGCCGTGCCCCGGGTCTTGACCCACTTATTGCATCAGCCGTGGCAATGACAAAGCCCGTAACACTGCTGGTTGGCGCTTCTCCATGATGTTCAGAAATTGCCTGAACTACTTCCGCTGACTTCTCCCATTGACGGACTAGATTAGCACCTATTACCGCGTGAGAGCCTTCCACTTCATGGTCCACTGCTTTACCTACATCGTGGAGAAGACCTGCCTTTTTGGCTAACGAGACATTGGCACCAATTTCAGCAGCTATTATTCCTGCCAGATGAGCTACCTCCAAGCTATGAAGCAGAACATTTTGACCATAGCTACTACGAAACTTCAATCTACCCAGCAATTTCACTAGCTCTGGATGCAGCCCTTGAACACCAGCTTTATAAGTAGCTTGTTCACCTTCACTTTTTATAGTAGCTTGCACTTCTTCTTTAGACTTCTCCACCACCTCCTCAATCCGAGCTGGGTGAATACGACCATCTAATATAAGCTTGTTCAAAGCAATCTTGGCTACTTCTCGCCGCACCGGGTCAAGGCTGGAAATTGTCACTGTTTCTGGAGTATCATCAATGATGAGGTCAACACCAGTAGCTTGTTCCAAAGCTCGAATGTTACGCCCTTCGCGACCAATAAGTCGCCCTTTCATCTCATCACTGGGCAACGGAATAGCGGATACAGTAGTTTCGGAGACTACCTCAGTAGCACAGCGTTGGATCGCTAAGGAGAGGATTTCTCGAGCTTTGTTGTCAGCTTCCTCCTTTATTCGGGCTTCCCATTCCCGAACTCGCCTCGAGGCTTCTTCCTTTATTTCTCCTTCAACACTCTCTAAGAGAAGCTGTTTTGCCTCAGCACCGGACATTCCAGAAATAAGCTCCAGCTGACGCAATTGTTTCTTTCTTATCTCTTCCTGTTGGAGCTTTAGTGCCTCAATCTCTTTTTCTTTTGCGGCTAAATTATGCTCGCGACGGTCAACTGCCTCCAGCTTTCGCTCAAGCGCTTCCTCTTTCTGGCTAAAGCGTCTCTCCAACCTTTGGATTTCAAAGCGCCGCTCACGAGCTTCAGTCTCGGCTGCTACTCTTACCTGATTTGCTTCTTCCTTGGCTTCCTGAAGTACTTGTTTATGCTTCGCTTCAGCACTGCTTACCAGCCTCTCGGCTTCTTTTCTCGACGCTCGGAGCTGTTCGTTCGCCATTAATTGGCGAGCCAAATACCCAGCACCACAGCCCAAGATAAACAGGACACCTATCAAAATATATATCAACAACGCACTCATCGCTTTGCCTCACTTTCATAAAGAACCCGTTAACACTGATCATCTTAAGTCCTTTTCCAAATATATCCTTAGTCAGCTTTAATAATAAACCTTCTTAAGAAGGGTGTCAAACAAGAGTTCTATTTAAACAGATTTCTCAGACTGTATTTCCTGCCATAAATAAGTGATGGCGGAATTTATGGTGTCATATCCGAAACCTCGTAACTTAAGGTAATTAGTCAGACGACGCCGAAACTCTGGATAGTCAATGTTAGCCAAAAGCCGAGCTTTCCTTCGCCCTGCGGTTATCGCACTTATCCCATCATCTATATTGCCTATTAATTCCGTTACTACCTCCTCGGCTACACCTTTCTGTATCAGCTCTTGTCTCAGTAAACGTTTACTTCGTGGTCTGAAAGACATCCGGTTGTCCCTCCAAAACTGAGCAAATGCAACATCATCAACTAACCCTTGCTCTTTTAATCTTTCTATTACTTTTTCAATAACATCACTGAAACCACGCTTACTGAGACGCTGCCTCACCTCTTTTTCACTGCGCGGTCGGTAATTAAGATACTGGAAGGCTGCTTTGACACCCTTTTCCACAAGATTGATTTCCTTGACCTCTTCTATCTGCCTCTCCGACAGTTCCTGACCAACTCGGAGACCAAGTTTGTTGACCACCACAGTCTCGACAGTGAAAGCATAATCACCGTCCAAGTAAACATTTACTTGTCCAGCTTTCTTTGGCGCTAACTTTAAAGCAGTCACTTTAAACACGAGTTGCCTACGCCCTTAAAAACAGAAGGCTGGGATTTCCCCAGCCCTCCTTTCTACAAAGAGTTTTCTTCATTCAAACGCCTCCTCTTCCTTAACCGTTAAGCTTTTAGACTTAAGCGCTGTCCTTATTTCCCCCTCTATTTTGATAGCTAATTCAGGGTGCTGACCTAAATATTCTTTAGCATTTTCCCGCCCTTGCCCGAGTTTTGTATCCTTATAAGCAAAGAAGGTACCTGTCTTATTTAGTATTCCTGAGCCAACGCCTAAATCAACAAGTTCAGCTTCCTTACTTATACCCCGATTAAACATTATGTCAAATTCTGCCGCCCGGAAAGGTGGAGCTACTTTGTTCTTGACTATTTTAGCCCGAACTCGGTTGCCCACCATCTGAGAACCCTGCTTGATAGCTTCGCCTCGTCTCAAATCTATCCTTAACGAACTATAGAATTTGAGCGCTCTCCCTCCCGGAGTCACTTCAGGGCTTCCAAAAATGACCCCTACCTTCTCCCTCAGTTGGTTGACAAAAATGACAGCAGTGCGTGACCTGCCAATAGCAGCTACTAACTTTCTCAAAGCTTGTGACATCAGCCTGGCTTGTAAACCAACATGGGCATCGCCCATCTCTCCTTCAATTTCTGCCCGTGGGGCTAAAGCTGCCACACTATCAATGACTATAATATCCACAGCTCCGCTACGAACTAAGGCTTCAGCAATCTCTAAAGCTTCCTCGCCCGTATCCGGCTGTGAAATCCACAGGTCTTCCACCTTAACCCCACAATTGGCAGCATACACCGGGTCAAGAGCGTGCTCCACATCGATATAGGCAGCTACGCCGCCAAGCTTCTGAGCTTCAGCAATTATATGTTGAGCCAAAGTAGTCTTCCCTGAAGCTTCAGAACCAAAAATCTCGGTAACTCTTCCTCTGGGAACACCTCCTATGCCTATAGCCAAATCCAAAGCTAAAGAACCAGTAGGTATAGCTTCCACCATCATCTTAGCTGAAGCTTCTCCCAATTTCATTACCGAGCCTTTGCCAAACTG
>CAZJMM010000058.1:0-7980 GCA_964547155.1 uncultured Dehalococcoidaceae bacterium
AATTAGTTCGCGGAAACGCTCCCAGCTTTAGGGCTAATTGACTTTGTAGAATCCTATCAGCTGTCCAATCTACACTGCAAAGTACTGAACTTGGAGGGTTTCGTGGCTAGTCTATTCTTTGACTCGTACCAGTTTCCCACTGCACAAGAGTCCAATATGTTATGGACGCTTACACATCTATTGACATTGAAATAAAAATCTAAGATAATGTGTGGTAGCGTTTTTGATATAAGGAACAGTAGAAAACGGTGTTATAGTTGGCTCTTCCCCCTAATATTAACCGTTATTCAAAATAATGTGAGATTTCTTTTTGACTGGGGGTAACGGCGCCGGCTTTGTGTTTAACTTAGGGGCTTTAGTGGTGGGCATTGAATCCTTAGTAGATGGCGGTGACTTTTACACAGAGGAGCTAATAGTAGAAACCAACCCTTCTGAGGGTTGGTTTCTTATTTTCAGGTGGAGGCAATGTGAGATGAATAGTGTGAGATGGATAAAAAATAGGTGGTGGCTGTAACTACTGCCAAGCAGTGTGGGAAAAAGCCACGGCTGGAGGCTATGCCATCGCACACTGATTTTTTATTATAGCCCAAAACTTCTGCACTGTGAGACTTTTCAAAGGAGGTGATGTACAAAAATAAATGTAGATTGGGTGGAAGGACTTGGAAATCAAGGCAAGAAGACAAAGAAGGAGATGGTGAATTGTAATGGAAATGACGGAACTTGGAGTTACGACAAAATAAAGACGACCAACACCTAAATCAGAAAAATAAGAAAGGAAATGATATGGATGCTGTAATCGGTACTGGCAAGATATCGCAAAGGAAGTATGAGATTAAAGTAGAGCGCAATATCTCGGTTCCTATGAGTGACGGGGTGAATATGGATGTAGATATATTCCGCCCAGCAGATACCAAGGAGAGGTTTCCTGCGTTATTGGCGGTGTCACCGTATGACAAGGAAGCTCAATCGGATCGAGTTTGGCCGGTTGCAATAGGAACATCATTTATCCGCGGGCAAACCAACGGCAACATGGAGGCAGGTCCCTCCGATTTCTTCGTTCGACGAGGTTATGTGCATATAAAAGGCTCTGCACGCGGGACAGGAAAGTCAGGCGGTACATATCAATGGCTCTCTCCCCGTGAGATCAGAGATATATATGACCTTTGTGAATGGGCAGCCAAGCAACCTTGGTGCAACGGTAATGTTGGGATGATAGGCATATCCTATTTTGGATTTGTTCAGATTTTGGCAGCTGCTCAACAGCCGCCACATCTTAAATGCATATTTCCCTTTAATGCAGCAACTGACCAGTACAGGACGTGGTATCATGGGGGGATCAGGTGGGAAAGTTTTGTGGCCCACTTACTCAATTTGAGGTCTCTAGATATTCATACAGATGCCAGTGCAATGAAAGAATACCTCGGTGAGAAAGCATTCGGGGCTGCGCTTGCCAAGGCTCTAGAAGATGAAGAGATCTGTGCAAATCCAATTTTCGTCGATGCCTTAAAGAACCCTGATAAACTCAGTAATTCGATAAAGGTAGATTTCCTGCTCAATTCTACGGCAGATAGTAAGTATTGGAAGGATCGTTACACTGATTTTGATGCCATTAAGATACCCGTTTATGGTGGAGCATGTTGGCACAAGCATTCGCTACACTTACCGGGAGCGTTTGAACTATGGGCTAATTTAAAGAATGTGCCCAAGAAGATGCTTATTGGCCCTCAGTACGGCCCTGATCGTCCTCTTTACCAGCTCGCCTGGGAAATGCTGCGGTGGTATGACTACTGGCTAAAAGGTATAGATACGGGCATTATGGATGAACCACCAATCAAGCTCTTTATCATGGGTAGCAATGAGTGGAGATTTGCGAAGGAGTGGCCCCTGCCAGAAACAAGATGGATTCCATTCTTCCTGCATTCCAACGGCATGCTCTGCGAAATGGAGCCGTGGCCAGATGCACAACCAGCTACATTTGAAGATTCTCCAAGTAACCGTGGTTACCTCAAGTACTATTCCCCGCGTCTGGTCGAGGATACAGAGGTGTGTGGCCCCGCATCGCTGACTCTTTATGCTTCGTCAAGAGACACGGATATACACTTTTTTATCAGCCTGTGGGATGCAGATGAAGAGGGCAAGGAGACCCTGCTTACTAGGGGTTGGCTTAAGGGTTCACATCTAACAATAGACCCGAAGAAATCCAAACAATACAAGCCGTATCACCCCCATGCAAACCCGGAGCCTTTGGTACCGGGTAGGGTTTACAAATTCCCCATCGAAATCATACCCACGGCTAACTTGTTTAAGTTTGGACATAAGATTGTGCTTAAAATCTCTGGTGCTGATAATGAAAAAAATCCGAATAACCCACATGAAGAGATACTTACTGGCCATAGTTGGAGACAGACAACTAACAAAATAACAGTGCTCCATGACGCTGACCATCCATCTAATTTACTACTACCGATTACTAAGGGAAATATTTTCGGCACTTATGTTTCCGGTGGCCTGTTAGGGTAAGAAAGGTGGGAGCCTGTTGCCAAGGCAAAAATAGACCTGCAAACTGGAAATAATTCTTTTAGGTGAAGAAGCTTTCGCAGAGGAGTATCAGGCCCTGGTCAGTGGAGACTCGGGGAAGAGGAAGGAGCCAAGGTTGTCATTGCCGACGTCAACGAGGTCGACGGGAAGAAGGTCGCTGAAGAAATAGGACAGGAGGGAGGGAAGGCCATTTTTGTGAAACACGATGTCACCAGCGAACGCGATTGGAGTGGTCTAATTGAGAAGACTCTGTCTGAGTTTGGGAAGCTGGACATTCCAGTGAATAATGCCGGCGTCCTCTTTGCCAAACCGATTGAAGACACCTCATTAGAAGAGTGGCGGCGGCTCAATTATTAATATATCCTCCTTTGCCGGTACCGTCGGCACCATTGATGATACGGCAGCATATTGTGCCAGCAAGGGTGGCGTAAGGCTATTTACCAAGGCGGCTGCCCTTGAGTGCTCCAAAGCAGTCCATAACTATAACATACGTGTTAATTCAGTTCATCCTGGCATTATCGAAACACCACTGAACGAGCCCTTGCGCAAAGTGGAAGCTATAAGGCAAAGCATGGTGGCTAGGCACCCGATTGGGCATCTGGGTGAACCGTTAGACATTGCTTATGCCGTCCTTTATCTGGCGTCCGACGAGTCTAAATTTGCCACTGGTTCTGAGCTGGTAGTTAATGGGGTTGGACAGCACAATAAGGTAAACCGGTGACACCCTAGATATAGCGCGGATTTTTTAGGTGTCACCTGCCCACAGGTGACCAGAGTGGGTGACTCAAGTAACAGTCACCCGAAGGCGGGTGACACGCAGGAAATCCCCTTCATTCCCGTAGCCCACCAGAACCAGCGCTTTTCTCCCGGTGGGCGCATAGGCCTCGCCGGAGTTCTGGTGGCAGTGCCACGAGGACGGCCCCCTACAATTGCGAATGCAGATGCAGCAAACTTGCCATCGACTATAGATGACGTTAAATCGAGTGGCTTTGTTCTAAAAGAACATCTAGTAAGATTGTGGAAGCGCGGATTCATTAAACGATTGTCCAAATTGCATGATCGTCAACAAAAAGCCAGGTATCTGTAGTTAGATACCTGGCTTCAAGTAGTCTCTAGCGAGCGTAGCTTTAGCTCTTACCCATCCTGACCATCTTAGTTCCGCATACCGCGCACACCCCCCGAGTCGCCCGTCTCTTGTTCTTCAAAATTACACTTCTAGGATCCTTCATTTCCCTCTTCTTACGGCACTTCATACAATACCCTTGCATTTGCTTACCTCCCTTTTTGGTACTCACAATAAACTATTCTCTTATGCAATGTCAATACCGTGATGGAGTCATAGAACCAAAAAAGGTGTCATTGGCATGCGAGTAACAAGAGCCTGATTTGTACAATTAGGCATACCCCAGGTGTAGTTGACTAACATTTGTCCTGTTGCTAAAATCGAACCTGAAAGGAGGCAAGCGGTCTCTGCCTTTTGTCTGGTTTGCTTCCCAAGCAAGACGTCGGGAGTTCGAACCTCCTCACCCGCTCCAGAATCTTCCTGTGCAATAGACTTGACAACTGACAGCCATTTGAAGTATTCTCAAAAATTTGAAATTTTCGCTCAAAACTTCTGAGGAATTGCGTCAACGGTCATGTTATAATATGCTTCTTCATAAAAAACACGGAGTAGGAGATAATGGTCTGTGTCCAAAATAAAAATGATGTGTCCCTTTTCGAGTGAGCTATGTAGAGACTGTACATATTACAGAGCGAGACATTATTATCTGGGTTACTGCAGAAAATATCGCGGGTTCATAGGGGACAAAGAAGAGATGGCTAAGCCTCTAAGGGCAAACCAAAATAAGAAGTTTGAGATACCACTTGTAATCCGAAGTCGTGCTATAGACCCGTTTCTTATAGACCGCGAATGACATTGACAAAGGAGGGCTGACCTAAAATGATTTTCGAAGGCAAGTTTACCCTGAAAGGGGCACCTATTCAAAAGGTATGGGATTTCCTGCTTAAACCTGAAACATTAATGGCTTCCGTCCCCGGTGCTGAAAAAATAGAAGCTATTGATGATAAGACGTACGAAGGTATAGTAAAACAGAGAGTGGGACCAATATCGGTTAAGCTAAAGGCTACAGAGAAGATAGTTGAATCTGATCCGCCAAGACATTTGAAGGTGGTTGGCCAAGGGGCAGACGTGACTAAACTAGGTACATTCACCCAGGAAACTGTCATAGATCTGAAAGAAATTGGACCGAATGAAGTTGAAGTATCATATAGCTCGAATGTGAGCTTAGTCGGTCGGCTGGGTACCTTCGGGGAAAGAATAATGCGTGCTAAAGTTAAAGAGGTAGGAGATAAGTTTACCCGTAATTTGCAGGAAAAGTTGAAGAGCATAAGCAAGTAGATAGACAATGGGTACGGAGACCTAAAGTTAGACCGAAAAAGAGGGAGGTTAGACAAGTATGATAAGAGATTTCGAACACTTTGCTCCCAAAACATTAAAAGAAGCCCTGACTCTGCTTGATAAGTATAAGGACGAATGTAAAGTAATTGCTGGCGGGCAGTCGCTGCTAACCTTGATGAAGCAAGGGCTGGTTAGCCCCAAATATATAATTGACATCAAACACCTCCCCGGGATGGACTACATTAAGTATGATGCTAAAGAAGGGCTAAAGATTGGTGCTTTGACTACACACCGGGCAGTAGAGAAGTCAAAGGTGATAAAAGATAAGTTTCCTGTCCTCTCCGAGATGGAAAGCAGGGTGGCAACGATTCAAACACGCAACTGGGGTACTATAGGAGGCGACCTGTGTCATGCCGACCCGGCTGGTGACCCAGCACCAGTACTTATTTCGCTCAATGCCACCTTAAAGCTGGCAAGCCTTAAAGGCGAGAGAACCATACCTGTTGAGGATTTTACTTTAGACTACTTCGAGACTGCTCTGGAGCCGGGAGAATTGCTTGCTGAAATCCAGGTGCCGGTAGTCCCGCCTCGCACCGGCACCGTCTATTATAAATTTAATGTAATTGAAGGCGATATGGCTATAGTCGGAATTGCCGTATCAATGACTCTGGGTGAAGGCGATACTACATGCAGTGATGTTCGGATAGTATTGGGAGCTTCTGCCTCAAAACCAATAAGAGCGAAGCAAGCTGAACAGTTACTAAGAGGTAAGAAAATTACTGATGCCCTCTTAGAGAAAGCCGGGCAAACTGCTTCAGAAGAGGCTGAACCCATATCTGACATCCATGCCTCAGAAGAATACCGCCGAGAGCTGATAAAGGTTCTGGTAAAACGAATCGCTAAGCAAGCCTTAGCCAGGGCTAAGTAGGCTCAAGAGTGAAGGAGGTTTACTGGCATGAAAAAGCAACTAAAGTTAACAGTAAATGGTCAGCCCTATGAACTTTACGTCAAGCCTAAAACCCTTCTGGTAGAGGTCTTGAGAAATGATTTAGGGTTAACCGGAACTAAACGGGGTTGTAATGAAGCTGCCTGTGGTGCCTGTACAGTGAATCTTAACGGTATGGCAGTCAGGTCGTGCTCAGTATTAGCTCTACAGGCGAACGGAGCGGAAGTCCTCACAGTTGAAGGCTTAGCCAAAGGTAATAAATTGCATCCCTTGCAAGAAGCCTTCCTTGACTATGGCGCCTTCCAGTGTGGCTTTTGTACCGCAGGGATGCTAATGTCAGCTAAGGCGTTATTAAATGAAAACCCCAAGCCTACCAAAGAGCAGATAAAAGAAGGTATTGACGGTAACCTCTGTCGCTGCACCGGTTATAACAGCATCATTCGAGCCATAACCGCAGTAGTAAAGGGCGAGTATAAGGAGGCAAAATGAGCAAATACTCAGTAATCGGGAAAAAAGTACGCAGGGTCGACGGGACGGAAAAGGTAACCGGTAGCGCCAAATACACCTTTGACACAGTCCTGCCCGGTCAGCTCTACGGCAAAATCCTGAGAAGTCCCCACCCACACGCCAAGATTCTCAGCATTGACACCAGTAAAGCCGAAAAACTGATTGGCGTCAAAGCGGTAGTGACCGGCAAGGATACATTGGGGCATAAACAGGGCATCTGGAGACGCTTTCCCGAGCTTTGTGATGAGGAAATTCTCTGTCGTGCTAAGGTCCGTTACATTGGCGACCCCGTGGCAGCAGTAGCTGCCATCGATGAAGACACCGCTGAAGAGGCACTGGACCTGATTGATGTTGAATATGAACCCCTACCGGCAGTATACGACCCGATGGATGCAATTAAGGAAGGGGCACCTCAAATTCATGACGGTGTTGAGCTTAATATCAATGTGAACCGTCATATTGAGTGGGGCGATGTTGATGAAGCCTTTAAGAAGTGCGACCATATCCGCGAAGACAAATTCAAATGCTCTTCACAAGCCCATGTCTGTATGGAGACCCACTGTGCTAACGCCAGCTTTGGCTATGACGGCAAGCTTACGGTATATACGTCAACCCAGTCTTCATACTACATTCAAGCGCTGCTGGCTGGCATGCTTGGCTTGAGAGAGGGCGATATAAGAGTCATCAAACCTTATACCGGCGGTGGCTTTGGCAGTAAGTTTGAGTTAGACGGAGCCCAGTTCTGTGCCTCCGTGTTGTCCATGAAGATATGCAAGCCGGTAAAAATAATATTTACCCGGGAAGAGGAGTTCACTGCCAGTAAGCGCCGAACGCCAATGTATTATTTTGTCAGACTTGGCGCTAAAAAGGATGGAACCCTGTTAGCCAAGGAAGTCCGCGTAATTACTGAGGGTGGTGCCTATACCGGAATGGGAGCTACAGCACTTTACCTGACAGGTTTCTTTTCATCATTCCCCTATAAATATCCCAACTACCGCTACGACGGCTATCGGGTCTATACCAATACAGCCCCAACATCAGCCATGCGCGGCTTCGGTGCCCCTCAGTCAACCTTCGTTGGCGAGTCTCAGCTCGATATGATGGCAGAAGATTTGGGGATAGACCCAATTGAAATCAGACGCAAGAACGGGATGACACCGAATTATGTGGTCCCCGGTCAGGCATTTATCCAGAGCTGTGGTTTGCATCAATGTCTGGACGAAATTGAAAAACACATTAAAGAACGAGGTAAGCTGCCTCCCAACCACGGCATGGGCATAGCCGCCTATGGGTTCATGTCCGGCGGCATTTTTAACTGGTTTGATACCCCATATGCTTTCGCGTCCGCTTTGGTCAGAATAAATATTGACGGTAAGGTTGACCTGTTTACTGGAGCCTGCGAGATTGGTCAGGGCTCCGATACTACGCTAAGCATGATTTGTGCCGAAGAGCTCGGTATTGGTCTTGAAGACATCAGGATACATTCCGGTGACACAGGCATTTGTCCCGTTGACCTCGGTTCCTGGGGCAGCCGAGAAACACTGATGAACGGCAACGCGGTTAAGATGGCAGCGGCTGATGCCAAGCG
>CAZJMM010000059.1:0-7932 GCA_964547155.1 uncultured Dehalococcoidaceae bacterium
AACCTACGACCAACCGGTTATGAGCCGGCCGCTCTGCCCCTGAGCTACGAGCCCGTTGTCCAAAGTTTAGCAGTTTTGGTAGCAGAAATACAAAAACCTTTCCTCCGATGTCGCCACGCAGCACTGTAGAGGAGAAAAGAATATTACCTGAATAAATAACTCCAGATAGATGTCTGTTGGTATTTTGTTACTGTTCTTGTCTTTAACACTTGCGTAGGTATATCAATATAACGAGTGACATCCTTAGACTTGGTAACTCTGTTATAAGTAGTTATTGATTCAGGATAGGTAGTTTTGATTACCAGTCGCGGATTCTCCCAGTAATAGTTGTAAGGTATAAAGTAGTAGTACTGGGCTGGGTCAGAAGAGTCGCAAGCAAACCAGCGGAAAACCAAGGGGTAGCAACAAGAATAGCCTTGCCAGCTGACATCAACGGTGGTGTCAGGCTTTTTCACTGTGAAAGAATAAGAGCCGTCGGATGGAGAGACTACAGAACTGTAGACCGTCTCTGAACGAATCTGCTGAATTACTGTGGGTTCCAGCACTTCATAAGTCTCGGTTACAGTATAAGCATGTTTTTGAAGTTCCTTATCCCAATAACTCTCTTCCACTTGGACAGCAACGGTTTTGAGAGGAAAAGAGAACACAATAGCTATCAGTGTCAATGGTGTTAAAACGCAGGCAACATATTTCCAGTTGTTTTTAAGGTATCCCCAGATATTGCTTCCCATAATAGCCTCCTCTGCCTAAATAGTGGCACATCAAGTTTACTCTTGTCAAACCGAGGCTATTGACAGAAACCAAGGTTATCAGCAAAATGTAATAATTGTGGTCAGGAAGTCCCTAAATTATTAAAGGAGTCACGAAGGAAATGAAAAACAAAAACTTCAGTATACTTGATGCCATCGGGAATACTCCGCTCATAGAGTTGAGGAACTTGAATACAAACCCGAGAGTAAGCGTCCTAGGAAAACTCGAAGGAAGCAATCCTGGAGGTTCAGTAAAGGACCGCCCTGCTCATTATATATTGAAGAAAGCAGAGGAATCTGGTGAACTTACTAAAGAAAAGACGATAGTCGAGCCGACCTCGGGGAATATGGGGATTTCCTTAGCCATGATAGGAGCTGTAAAGGGGTACCACGTCAAACTCTTCATGCCAGAATGTGTGAGCACAGAGAGACAGTATGCTCTTTTAGCCTTGGGTGCTGAAGTTGTACTCACTCCAGCAAAAGAAGGTACTGACGGAGCTATTACGCAAGCACATCAACTAGTGAGCGAAGAGTCTGGGAAGTATTACATGCCCAATCAATTCAACAACGCAAGCAATGTTTTTGCTCATTATGAGACAACTGGCCCGGAAATCTTCTCCCAGACGAAAGGAGAAATAGATGTATTTGTTGCCGGCATGGGAACAACAGGAACATTAATGGGAGTTGGCAGATATCTTAAAGAGAAAAAACCTGAAGTCAAAATAGTCGGAGTCGAGCCTACTGAAGGACACACAATACAGGGACTTAAAAATATGAATGAATCTGTAGTCCCGAAGATTTATCACCCGGAGATACTTGACGAAAAGCTTGTTGTGACGGACGACGAAGCATTTGAAACGACCAGACTACTTGCTACAAAAGAAGGCATATTTGTTGGGATGTCAAGCGGAGCAGCAGTAACAGCAGCTTTGCGTATAGCCAAGCACCTGAACCATGGGACCATCGTTGCGATATTACCTGACCGAGGGGACCGTTACTTAAGCACGACGTTGTTCAGGTCTGTATGCGCAAAATGTCCTCCATGACTTTGTTACAGCATAAACCCGGTACCAGCTTATACTCTTTGGAGCGGGAGACGGGATTCGAACCCGCGACAGCCTGCTTGGAAGGCAGGAACTCTACCTCTGAGTTACTCCCGCCAAAATCGTATCTATTTTAGCCCTGAAATTCTTATCTGTCAAAGAGGAGTGCCTGCTTTGTCAAAAACCGAGTTATCCAGCTTGGTGGATGGCTGTAGCTTCCTTTGACGGGACTTAAAGAGAACGCTATCATTACTAAATCTAAAAGGAGGAATGAAATGGTTCTTGATAAATTGTGCTTGGAGGGCAGGACAGCCATTGTTACTGGTGGTGGCACTGGCTTAGGTAGAGCAATGTCTATAGCTCTGGCAGAGGCTGGTGCTGATCTCATTTTGGCTGCTCGCCGTGTCGAGCGCCTGGAGGAAACAGCGTCGGAAGTGAGAAAACGTGGGCGTAGAGCACTGGTTATTCCTACCGATGTCACCAAATCGCGCCAAGTCAATCAGATGGTGGCAAGGACTATCTCAGAGTTCGGCAAGGTTGATATATTAGTGAATAATGCCGGCATTGTCAGGGGATTGGAAGGCATCGATGCTACGCCAAAGCAGCTATGGGAGATAACTGACCACGATTGGCATCTGGGGATAGACACTAATCTTACCGGTGCCTTCTTCTGCTCTAGGGCTGTAGTTAAACATATGGTAGAGCGGAAGAAAGGCAAGATAATCAATATAGCCTCTGGATTCGGGTTGAGGGGACTGCGGAATGAGTTTATGTATTGTTGTGGCAAAGGTGGGGTAATCCAGCTTACGAGAGTCTTAGCGCTTACCTTTGCCCGGGATGGTATTAATGCGAACTGTATTGCCCCTGGTTTAATCTGGCATCCTGATCAATATTCACGACCTCTCTCTGAAGAAGAAGTTAAAGAGTCTAAGGAAGCCAAAGGGCGTTTTATACCAAACGGGCGCGTCGGTGAAGCTCATGAAGTGGGACCGCTAGCTGTTTTTTTAGCATCCGATGCGTCTGATTATGCGACTGGAGGGGTTTTCATTATTGATGGTGGCGCGCTATCTGCTGGATATGCGCCAACAGGCTACGCACCTCTGATCACTATTTAATGGAATTTAAAATATATTGGAGGGATAGCTATGGTTATCAACAAATTTGGCCTTAAGGGTGAAGTTGCCCTGATAACTGACGCGGGCAGAGGTCTAAGTAAAGTGGTAGCTTCGGCTTTAGGCGAGGCTGGGGCAGATGTGGTAGTTGCCGGTGGGAACACAAGTGCCCTTGGGCAAATAGCAACAGAGGTTCATAAGCTGGGGCGAAAAGTTTTAACTGTTCCTGCGGATATAACCAAACCTCAACAAGTGCAAAACATTGTGCAAAAGACTCTCTCAGATTTTGGCAAGATTGATATACTGGTGAACTGCGCAGGAGTAGAATTTGCAAAGCCTCTACCTGATGTAACCGAAGAAGAGTGGCATCGAGTCATAGATACAAATCTAACGAGCGTCTTTCTATGTTCCAGGGCTGTAGGCAGGCACATGCTGGAGCGGAAGAAGGGACGAATCATCAACATGGCTTCTGGGTTAGCAAGAAGGGGAGTATCTAACCTCGCCGTCTATTGTGCCAGTATGGGGGGCATAATGCAGTTCACCAAGGCCCTAGCAATAGAATGGGCACGGGAGAATATTGCGGTTAATGGCATAGGTCCTGGATGGTTTTCGGAGAAGGTCATGAGCAAAGAAGAAGCAGAGAAAGACCCCTTAGCACGCTATATCCCACTACGACGCAAAGGTCAGCTAACAGATTTGGCTGCTCTGGTGGTTTATTTAGCCTCAGATGCTGGCTCATATGTAACTGGGCAGACATTTTTTATTGATGGCGGAGTGATGGCTCACGGCTAGAATGGACTATTATCGGTATAGCTTCGTTTTTATTTCATGCCGTCTTTCCCTTAGAACATATCTTCTTTTCTGACCCTCGATGGAAACCACTGGTAGTATTCTAACGGATTAGCTTTCTTTAGACCTTCATAGGTTGCTTTAGCTAACTTAATTATTCCACGTCTTCGATATAGCTTAGCTAGCCTTTTCTTTTCTAGAGATATAAGTACTTGGTCTAACTCTTCATTATACACATCAAACTGTTCTTTTAAATCTTCTCGGCTCATATACAGTCCCGGGTTGACCCTATAATCTTCGGCAAGCACCTTGAGCAGCTTTTCGTCATCAATTTGGTGTTGCTTCGCTGGCGTAACCACTGCAGTCACGGGTACTCCGAGCTCCTTATGCACGACCCTGCGGGGCATTTTCAACTCATGTGCCATTTCTCTCAACCCCATTCTATAAATAAGGAGCTTCATTGCCTCACTTGTCCCACCGGCTATTTGTGCAACCTTTGCATCCCTTAGTATCCTCTCCAGAGGGTAGAATTTGGTAGTACCGTCTCCACCCACAATCTGAACAGCTTCCACGCTGGAGTGCATAAGCATATCAGTGCTATAGAGCTTGCAAATAGAGGATTCTACGGACGCCTGCTGACCCAGGTCTAAAAGGTGGGCAGCGTAATAAGTGGATAGTTTAGCCAGCTTCAGTTCCAGGAGTATATCAGCAACCTTAAATTGATTGGTTGGAATGTCAACAGTTGGTTGCCCAAACTGGATACGCCTTTGCCCATATGAGACCGCACTCCTAAGCAGTTCACGAAAACAACCAACAGCCAATGAAGCACAGATTACCCGCTCATAATTAAGTCCTGACATCATTATTTGCCAGCCTTGTCCCTCATCACCAATCCTGTTATCTACTGGCACAGGCACTTCATCCAGGTCCAAACAGCCATTCATTATATTATCAAGGCCCATTAGTTCATTTATTTTTTCCACAGTGAACCCAGGCATACCCTTTTCCGCTATGAACCCGGTAATGTGCTGGTTGCGGCGTATATCTTCCGGGTCATCACTGGTTTTGGCGTATAGCATGTATCTATTAGCTATGCCTGCTCCTGTCACAAACCTCTTCTTGCCATTAATTATATACGTATTGCCATCACGTCGGGCGGTAGTTTCAATTCCAGCAGCATCGGTGCCAACAAAAGGCTCTGTAAGGGCAATTGCCCCCAATTCTCCCTTAGCAACCCTACTTAGGAATCTCACCCTCTGTTCTTCGGTGCCAAACTCAGTAATCTGATGAACCCCTCCTAGCATGCTTGCCGCGAATACACCTGGACCTAAACTATGCATACGACCTATCTCTTCGGTGATAATGCAGGCTCCGGTTACACCAAGCCCCATACCCCCGTACTCTCGGGCTATTCCAGCACCAAAATATCCCCTGTTGGCTATGCTATTGACAATGTCCCAGGGAAACTCTTGCTTCCAGAAAGCCTCCTCAGCCCTTGGCATTATTTCATCCACAAATTTCTTAACATCAACCGCAAGCTTCTTCTGCTCCTCAGTCCACCAGAAAAAACCTTCCATGTCATACTCCTACTATAGAAATTTCTTGTATCAGTTAAGACACCCCAACTTTACATTAATCCCATCCCCTCATGCAGTAAATTGATAGTTGCCAGATATTCTACTTGGCTAAGCTCATACCTCCTTTATTGGAGTGTTACTGGGATGAGCTCATTATTATAAAACCGTTACCTTGGCATAATCCCCACAATTTCAAAATATGCTATTCATCGGTAGCTCTTCCTCATTTGTCTGTCACTTAAGCAGGCTGCGTGCCACAATTACTCTTTGAATCTCGTTTGAGCCCTCGACAATCTCTCCCAAACTTATATCTCTTAATAATCTTTCTACCCTGAAATCTTTAACATAGCCATAGGCTCCATGCACTCTAAAAGCCTTATGAACCGCTTCAACAGCTGTCTCGGTAACAAAGATTTTGGTTAGGGCTGATTCAACCCTAATGTTTTTTCTCTGGTCAGCAAGTGAAGCCAACCTGTACACTAACCATCGAGCCGCTTCAAGCTGGACGGCAATATCAGTTATCAAACACTGAATAGCTTGGAATCTGGCTATAGGCTTTCCCCTGACCGTTCTTTCCTTGGCATATTTTATAGCTTCATCTAAGGCTGCCTGGGTGCAGCCCAGGATAATGGCAGAGGTATCAAGTTTAGCAATGGCAATAGTATCAAGCAGGATATTAAAACCGTTACCTCTATTGCCAAGTAAGTTGGCAGCTGGGAGCCTGTAATTATCTAAACGTACATCATTCAGTGCTACACCATGCATACCTAACTTTTTCCACGGCTTTGAGATTGAATATCCTGCCTTGTTCTTTTCTCCAATGAAAGCACTAAGCTCTTCACCATCACGGGCAAAGATAACAATAATACCATCCAGATTAGCCGCTGTGACAAAGCGCTTGTAACCGTTCAGCACATACTCAACTCCATCGAGAGTGGCTGTAGTTGTTATTGCCTTGGGGTCTGAGCCTGTGGTTGCCTCAGTAAAGGCAAGGGAGCCTACGCCATTCCCTTGGCAAAGTGCCGTAAGGTATTTGACTTTCTGCTCTTCAATACCAAATAGGTCAATAGGGATGCTGGCTAGGTAACTGGCTCCGACAAGCATAGCCACGGCTCCGCTTGCCCTGGCTAACTCCTCCAGCACCAATGTCGAAGTTGAGTAGCCTCCCCCACTACCACCATATTTCTTATCATAAGGTACACTGAATAGCCCAAGCTCAGCCAGTCTCCTTACGAAGCCATCGGGCATTTTATCCTCTTGCTCTATCTTTTTGGCTATCGGCAATACTTCCTTCTCACAGAATTCCTGAACAAGCCTCTTTATGGCTTGTTGCCCTCTAGTTAGTTCAAAGTCCATGTCTTCTCCTCTAATCAGGGTTTGTCTAAAAAACCTCTTGGGTGGCTACAGTCACGCCCTTGGGAAGACCTTTGGCAATTTTTGTGGCATACAGACAAGACCAGCTAAAATGCCCCCAGACCCCTTGGTTTACAATCCGTGCCAGATACAAAATTCTTCGTCAGTAGCAACTACACCGGTAACACCTTTAGCATCTTGTACAGCCAAGAAAATAGCCACTTTTACTATCCTGTCCGGCGGTGCCCACTGTGACTTATCCGCATCTGGCAGCCATAATCTCATTCCTTCGGTATCTACCACTCCTGCCGGTTTGACGGCATTGACAGCAATATTATAATGCCCTACCTCCTCAGCTAAACCCCAAGTTAAGCGGTCAAGCCCCGATTTAGCAACAGCATAGGCCACACCTGTGGAAACTTCACTAAGAACTCGCTGGTCAGCTGCCAGCGAGGAGATGTTAATGATACTACCACTCTTTTGCTCTATCATTTTGGGCAAGACTGCTTTTGAGCAAAGAAAGGCACCTGTTAAACTAACTCTCAACACCAGTTCCCAATGCTTCAAGGGTGTCTCTACCACCGGATAATAAAAGGCAATTCCAGCATTGTTAACCAGAATATCCACATGACCAAATTCGCTCAGCGTTTTCTGCACCATATCATTTACGCTCTGCTCATTAGTGACATCGCACTTTATTGGGAGTGCTGAGCGGCCCAAAGCCTTGATTTCGTCCGCAGTTTTGTATATCGTACCCGGTAACTTTTCACTATCTGTTTCCGTTCGAGCAGCAATAACGACCTTAGCACCTTCTTCGGCAAAACCTATAGCAATAGCTTTACCTATTCCTCGGCTACTACCGGTTACAATGGCTACTTTATTGCTGAGCTTCATCTCGTGTCCCCTTTCAGATATATTTCATACTATAAATGTCAGTAGCTCTGTTGCCATTATAATATCAAAAACCTAGCGACATCACCTCGGGATACCGCCTAATTAAACACTATCTATTAGTTATATGACCCATGTCCCTCAGCGGCGATATCCCGGCTTTATTTAGAAAAGGCCTGTTGGCGGACCGCCACCAGGCAGCCCCAGGCGCTCTCTCCAATACATGAGGCTGATTTTCCATTTCCCATTCTCTCTTACATACTCATTATTATAGAATCCCTGTACCCAGAATAGCGACTGTCCAGTGCGGGGGTAGAAATACATCATGTACAGCAGCCATTTGCCTGTGGCTTTGTCGCCATTAACGTGGATAATAGGGTGAACAACAAAATCGCCTTCCTTGCCGGCATGTGTCTTG
>CAZJMM010000060.1:0-7889 GCA_964547155.1 uncultured Dehalococcoidaceae bacterium
CCCCGACACCAGCCCCACCGCCGACACCAAAGGCACCAATCAAAATAGGAGCCCTGTTACCGCTCACCGGTGCATTTGCTATGTGGGGTTCTTGGTTCGAACGCTCCGAAAAATTTGCACTTGATGAAGCAAATTGGGAGGTTGCCGGTAGACCAATAGAATACTTCGAAGAGGATGAAGGCGGGTTTGATGTTTCGGTGATGACGGAAAAATTGAGAAAGCTGGTAGAAGCCGACAAAGTAGACATCATCACTGGTCCATTCTTCGCCGGACATGGTCCAGCTGCTTGGCCATATTTGGCTGAGAAAAAAATAGTTTCCGTTGATAATCATTGCCGTCTCAGAACAGAACTGCAGTATGATTATATGTTCGATGGATTGCAATGCTACATAGATATGAACTATAACCACGGCAGGTACGCTTATGAGGCGATGGGTATCAAGACGATTTCAACCATGGGCTGGGATTTCGATTGTGCGAAGGACTTCATAGAGGGTTTTGTTGCCGGCTTTACCGAGGCAGGTGGAACCGTAGTTCAGCAGCAATGGACGGAAATGGGTGCCGCGGATTATACTCCTTATTTAACAGCTGTAAAGCCGGCGGATGCTCTGGTAACGGCTCTCTGTGGGGGCGACACATCGGTGCGTGCTCTTACCCAGGCACAAGACCTTGGGGTTCGTCAGAAGATGAAAAACTGGTTCATATGTGGAACAGCAGAGTTAGAAAGTCCGGAACTTCGCGACCAGCTGGGGGATATTGGTATTGGGGTGTCATACGCCGGACCATGGTCTCCGCTTCTTGATAACCCACTTAATAAACAATTTGTAGAGAAATTCAAGGCGAAATTTGGGTTGGAACCCTCTTGCTGGGATGCAATGACGTATGAGGTTATCCAGATAATGCTAGCGGCTCTTAAAGCCACAGGAGGTGACACTAGCCCCGATAAACTAAAGAAAGCCTTGCTAGAGCTAAAGATAGACCTTCCGTCAGGTCCTGTCTCCTTTGACGAAGGCAGAATGGGAATCAGAAATAACTATATCATGCAAACTCAGAAGATAGAGGGTAAGTATGTAGGTGTTATAGTTAAGACGGTTACTGGTACTCATACTCGGGCCAAAATATACCCCTATCCTTAACTGAAGGCTGTCTCTTCATGCTTACAGGTTAGGACATCATTGACGCCTAACCTGTAAGCATGATGTTAGCTGTCTTCCGAATAACCCAATTTTTAGTTGTTACATATCTGTCAAACAGATAAGGTTAGTAGTATGGGGAAAATTCCTTGCAAGCTGCATCTATAAGTGGTGGCTAGTTTTTTAAAATTTATCATAATGTCTACTACACTATAGATAGATTAGTATGGAATTTTTTGTACTAAACCTGCTAAACGGGGTCGCATTTGGCTTCATATTGTTCCTTTTAGCTTGTGGCTTATCATTGGCTCTTGGCGTCATGGGCATTCTCAACCTGGCCCATGGCGCATTATACATGGTTGGCGCCTATTTGGGGTGGACTATAGCTATAAACCAGGGATTGAACTTCTGGTTGGCTGTCTTGGTTGGTGCAGTCGCTGGTGGGTTACTCGGTTTAATTATGGAGTGGGGATTTTTCCGCTATCTACATGGGCAGCTGAATGAGCAAGTGCTATTGACCTTTGGCTTCATCTATATCTTAACCAACTTAACTCAGTGGATTTGGGGACCCATTCCTAAAGCACCTTTTACTGCTCCCTTTCTCGCCGGTTCTTTCCCACTTGGGAGTTACACCTACCCATTCAGCCGCATTGCCACCATATTCATTGGGATGATCTTAGCGGTAGCCTTATGGTGGCTATTGGAGAGAACCAGAGCCGGAGCTATTATTCGAGCCGGAATGGATGATAGAAAAATGAGCACGGGACTGGGTATAAACGTGGGACTGGTGTCTACTGCTGTTTTCGCCTTAGGTGCCTTTATTGCTGGAGCTGCTGGCGTACTTGGTGCCCGTATGTTCGGAGTAAATCTTGAACTCGGACTCAATGTTTTGCTTTATGCACTAATTGTAGTTGTTATTGGCGGCATGGGTTCCATACCGGGGGCTATATTGGGAAGCATGGTGATAGGCATTGTCGATTCCTTCATTAAAGGTTTAAATCCAGACCTTGGCTATTTTTCAATGTATTTGATTATGATAATCATCTTGCTAGTCAAGCCTACGGGTCTCCTAGGGAAAAGAAGAATATGACGCTGGCTAACTTGAAAAATATCAGACAGTCACCCCGGGAACAATGGCTCCGGTGGGCTCCGTATATCGCCGCTGGCGTGGTCTTTGTCCTGGTACCACTTCTGGTGCCGACCTATATCAACAGCCTGCTAACCAAGATTCTCATTTTTGCCATCTTTGCTATTAGCCTGGATATTATTATGGGTTATACCGGATTACCGTCATTAGGTCATGCTGCTTTTTTCGGGGTGGCAGGTTACACCGTCAGTATTCTATTAGTCCTGCACGGTATTGAAAACTTTTGGTTAATAGCCCTTCTTGGCATCTTAATGGCAGCGCTTGCAGCTGCTATCCTGGGCATTATTGCCCTTCGAGTATCCGGCATATACTTTCTACTGGTTACCTTTGCCTTGGGAATGTTACTTTATAGTATGGCTCTCAAGTGGTTTTGGCTTACCAGAGGCGTACAAGGCTTACCGATGGTATCCTATCCAGACTTGGGCTTATCCTGGCTTACTTGGAATAATACCAGTTTCTATTATTTTGTTTTTGTATTTTTTATTGTCTGTTTCTTCCTGATGTATCGGTTAGTAAATTCTCCCTTTGGGCGTGCCTTGCAAGGCATCCGTGAAAATGAGCCTCGAATGCATGCCTTGGGTTATAATACCTGGCTCTATAAATATATTGCCTTCATTATCGCCGGGCTTTTTGCCGGAGTAGCCGGTGTGTTATTCCCCTATTATGCTAGGATTATGACGCCTTACTCTGTTGGTGTTACTATTTCCACTTTAGCCATGCTCATTTGCATCATTGGCGGGCTGGGAACACTTTGGGGACCACTCATCGGGGCGGTGGTGATAATAGTTGTGGAATACCTTTCTAGTGTGTATGTCCCTGAGCGCTGGCCTCTAATTTTAGGTGGTCTCTTCGCTATAACCGTTATGTTTCTTCGTGGGGGAATTGCTCCTTATCTGCTAAGGCTTTGGAAGAGGGTGTCTTATGGAAGCGCTAAGGGTTGAGGGCTTATCTAAAGATTTCGGCGGTGTTCGTGCACTTCAGAGTGTTTCTTTCAGCGTGAAAGCTGGGGAACATCTGGCAATCATTGGACCTAATGGGGCAGGAAAGACAACCCTGTTCAATCTCCTGGGCGGACAGCTAAGTCCCACAGCCGGTCGTGTATATCTTTTTGGGCGAGAGATTACTAATATGGCGGCACATTCCCGTGTCCACCTTGGTATAGCCCGCTCTTTTCAATTAACCAGCCTCTTCCTTAATCTTACGGTACTGGAGAATATTTTGCTGGCTCTCCAAGGAACTAGATCATCTCGCTTCCAGGTGTTCCGTTCAGCTACTGCCTATGAGCACTTGCATACTAGAGCTCAGGAATTGCTAGACTCAATAGACCTGCGGGGGAAGGAAGACGATCCGGTGCATGCATTATCTTATGGAGAGCAGCGCAAACTGGAAATTGCTCTTAGCCTGGCCTCGGAGCCAAAACTATTATTGCTCGATGAACCGAGTAGTGGGCTAACGACTGCTGAAAGTGCTGATATCACCAGCATGATTCGCAATCTAGGAGCAGATGTCACAGTAATCCTTGTCGCTCACGACATGGATTTGGTATTTGGCGTGGCTGAGCGTATCATTGTTCTCCATTACGGGGAGATTATAGCCGAAGGAACGGGTGAGAGAATCAGCGCTGACCCAAGGGTTAAGGAGATTTATATAGGTGAGGAGGCCGAGGGAAGTGCTTGAGCTGGTTGATGTCCATACCTACTATGGAAAGAGTTACGTCCTCCAGGGGATTTCGCTAAAGGTTAAGGAGGGTTCTGTAGTAGCTCTGCTGGGGCGTAATGGAATGGGCAAAACAACCACCATTAATACAATTATTGGCTTTACTCCACCCCGCCGAGGTAGAGTGCTTTTTAAGGGGAAGGACATCGCTGGTCTCCAACCTTATCAGATTGCTCAGATGAATATTGGTCTGATTCCCCAAGGTAGATGCATTTTCCCCTCGCTGAGTGTAGAGGAAAACCTCACTATAGGAGCACGAGGCGGAGGGACGACCGGCGGCTGGACCTTAGATGTACTCTATTCTGTTTTCCCTATCTTAAAGAAACGGGCTAAGTATAAGGGTAATCTCCTTAGTGGTGGTGAACAGCAGATGCTGTCCATTGCTCGGGCCTTAATGACCAATCCCGATTTGCTTCTGATGGATGAGCCTTCGGAGGGATTAGCACCCATTATTGTTCGGGAAATTAGACATATTATTAGTCAACTTAAGGAGGGCGGCTTTTCTATTCTATTGGTAGAGCAGAACCTCTCCCTGGCATTAAGTGTATCTGATTACGTCTACATAATGAGCAAAGGGACAATAGTGTATGAGGGTACACCTGAGGAGTTAAGAGGTAGTGAGGAAGTGAAAGCTAAGTATCTTGGTGTAACTAAATGAGGTTCTGGAGTCCAGATATTGGTTAAGACAAATCAGTCTCTTTTTTGCGAAGATAGAGTCCGTCCATTCATAAACAGCTTGAAGTTAAACTTTCTTTATGCTTCGTTTTCTAAATACCAGAAAGACGAGGAAATAGCAAAAAGCACCTATTAAAAGTGCTTCAGTAAACCCGAGGCTTATGGCTATGACGATGGTCATGGCGGAGCCCAAAACGGAGCATATGCCATTAATCCCCCACATCCATGGGATATGGTCTTCCATCCTCATCTCTCTTAGTAATTTTATCCCCAAAGGAAAAGGGAATCCCATGCAAAAACCCAGCGGAATCAACATGACAATCGTAGCCAACAAACGGATTGTAAGCCCAAGCCCCAAAAGTTGTTCGAAGATAACTGGGAGAAGGAAAGTGTAAATAAGCAGTATAGCCACAATAAACGCAGCGGCAATGGTTATTCCTTTGATTATCTTGTCTGAAGCAAGCCGACCACTACACATGCTACCTATGCCTGCCCCTACCAAGAGAGAAAACAATAAGGCTGTCATAGATAGCACTGGCTGACCAAGAAAGAGCACAAATCTTTGGATAAGGGAAATTTCGACCAGCATGAACCCTATACCCAGCATCGAAAAAAGCACGACGGGTCTAATTAGGTTTTGATTAAAAAGACTCCTCTTACTTTTTGAACGTATCTCTGTCTGGGAGAACCTCTTCCTCCAAAACAGCAGAGGTATTAATATTACAAGTATCATCATAATAAGCGACGACCAGAAAACTTGAGATACAGATTGTGGTAATCTCTCCTCGAACTTATAGAAAAACGGATTGTCATCTGCCACGGGACTGATGTCGTAGCCCACCTCCTTAATTATCTCCTCGAAGTCATCCAACCTTATCTCCCCACTACCTAGACTCATAAGTACTGAGTTGATTGTTCCCACCTGACTGATGTAAGGGAAATAAGAGGAAGTCGGGTCATATCCGTATTGGGATTGGGATGCTGCCTCATACATTAAAGACACACGAGTCGGCTCAAACGGTGTTTTCTTCAAGACAAACACTGGATATCTTTCTGAGCCCAATATGTAAAGTTGCTTCATGGCTGTGGCATTACTGACACCGCTTTTACTGAGAGTAGTTAACGAAATGGAAAGCAGCCTTGATATCTCAACATCGTCGCGACCCACCACCACCAATTGTCCCTCATCAGTTAGATGGTCCAAATAGTCACTGATGGAATTCGTGGTAAATAAGAAATTTTCGGTCAAGGCATATCCTTCCAAGCTTCGGCTGCTGTTGGTATAGGGGAGACTGAGCATGATAATGTCATATTTATCTTTCTGGCGTTTGAGGAAATTCCTTCCCTCGTCAACAACTACATCTACACTATCTAAGCCAGTATAAATACCACCGTTATACCATGAGTATTCACGAACTATGTCCACAAGGTCCTCATTTACTTCAACTGCTGTGACCTTGCGAACTCCTCCCATTAACGCTAGAAGTATATCCCGTCCTCCGCCTGGTCCTATGGTAAGGGCATTGTCTCCTTCTCCTTCCTTCAAAAAAAGCAAGGGGAAATACCCCGGAAAGTCAGACTTTAGGCTATTGACTGTGGAACCTGGGTCGTCGGTATTTCCGCTGAATTTATACATTGGGGTCCCGGCTGTTCCGTCCACATAGATGTGCATCTGTTCTGGATAATCGCTAAACTCAACTAAATCGGTCCGACCGAATGCACTCCATCTTGTCTCGATTATCTTACCCTTCAAAGAAGAGCCGAGAGCCTCGTGGATTTGCTTTGTCGGGTTTGCGCCAATGGCTATATCAGGTAGATACAGACCGGTCAGGTTTGTACATAATAGGATGGATACGGCTAAGAAGCTAATGGCGGGTATTACTACCCCCCTGATATTTTTTCTCGGCACCCTTGTAGCAAAGAGCACTGCTGCTATTGAAGCGAGGACGCTGAGGAAAAAACTAGTACTTATGCCACCAAGGATATCTAGAGTGAGGACAACCCCAAGAGAGCCACCTGCCGCTCCAACTAAATCGGCGCCGTAAATCCAGGCGCTAATAGCCGGAAACATTCGGAAGACCTCTGCTAAGAGCATACCAGCGAAGAGAAAGGGAATAAACAAAAGGAGACAATATAGCAGGATATTATCCCGAATGTTATCTATATAGCCAATCTGGATTATCAGTATTACGGAAAAGGGAATCATCAGCGAAAACAGACTGGCAAACAAGGCTAAAGAACCAAATCGGCTATGTTCGCTTGGTATGTGTGGCCTGAAGAAGTGAACAAAGATACCACCAACACCTAACCCGAGTAAAGCTAAAGAAACGGCGAGGAATACATAGTGGTAGGAAAGCATTACGGAGAGGAGCCTGGTGAGGGTTATCTCAAAGGTTAGCAGGCTAAATGACATGAGAAAAACGCCACCCAGCAAAACCCACAATGTTCCTCCAGTTATGTGGTCGTCCTTTTCTGTCGGGGACACGGTTGACTTATTATCCTAAGCTACTATTCAGGGTTTGCACCCCAATGCCTCAAGAAATCCTTTACCATGGAATTGGTGTTTTCTAAGAACTTTTGGACCTCTTCCTCAGTAATGTTATCCAAATGAACGCCGGCAACAACGCAGCTGGGTCTCTTCGTGTGCTTGCTAATCAAATAAGCTGCTTCCTGAGCTATAGCGTCATCCTTATGCCCAAGTCTGGTGATTACTGAAGTCGAGGTCCTGTTCTCCCTATGGTCATATTCGCCTACAGCTACGGCGCCGATATGTGCATTTTCGTTGTAGATAAAGACCACAAGGTTGTCTCCAAGACCTTGCGCCGAGAGGCTAATTCTTGTTCTGCCTTCCCCTTTAGTTATTTCGTGCTTGCCCATTAGTCAGCTCTACTTTGTCAAAGTGTTTTTTTCTCGTCATGCATCCCGGACCACCTCGGGAAAAGATTATGCTTGATGTCAAAGATATCCAGGACTTTGCCTATTGTGTGGTCGATGAGTTCCTGAATTGTCCGTGGCTTATAATAAAAGGCAGGAACTGGCGGAAAGACAACAGCTCCCATCTCTGTCAATTTTTCCATGTTTCTCAAATGACCCAAATGAAGTGGCGTTTCTCTGACTAGCAAAACCAACCTCTTCCTTTCCTTAAGCGTGACATCAGCTGAGCGGGTTAGCAGGTTATCAGCGTACGAGTTTGCCAATGCCGATAGAGTCTTCATGCT
>CAZJMM010000061.1:0-7847 GCA_964547155.1 uncultured Dehalococcoidaceae bacterium
GCTGCTTTGAATAGAGCTGGGGTTAAAGCATCTGAATCAATTCATGTGGGTGACCAATATTATTTTGATATTGTCGGAGCGCGTAATGCTGGCATCAAAGCCTTGTTCTTGGACCGCTATGACTTGTTCCCTGAGATAAAAGACTGTCCCCGAATTACTGAGTTAAACCAGATAGTTAACTATTTGTAGCTGCAATAACTATAGTGTCTATTTCCAACTCTTTTCCTCCGTCTGATCAGCGTCTGGAATTTTAGCTTGTGTATCTTTTTCCTGCTCTTCTCCGTGCAAACCTCTTGACAAAGGTGATTTTTCTGTGGTAGTGTAGCATAGTTATCCGAGGTATTTAAGTTCGAAGCCAGGGCAGCAGTAGGGCTTGTTTTCTAAATTGGTTAAACAGGAAGGAGGGTTAAATTTAGAATGAGGTGGTTAAGTTTGGCAATATGTTCCTTGGGTGTCTGGGTAGTTCTGAATTCGTTCCTCGGTCCTAAGTCTATTTGGGAAGATGTAGTTTTTGGAGCGATAACTGCTATTCTGGCATTCGTAGCCATGTTTAAAGTAAAAGAGTAGTCTCTTGAATAGCCAGTTACCGCCCACTAAAGTATAGTTTAAAACCAATAGAATTACCATTTAGCTGCCCTGGCTTGATTTAGAATAGTTGTTAGGAGTCCAGTGAAGGCTATGAAAAGGTAAAAATAGGATGAACGTAGCCATTATTACTGATAGCTCGGCTTGTTTACCCAAAGAGTTGGTCGAAAAATACGAGATTGAAATTGTGCCGCTGGACCTTATTCACGAGGGTAAAGTTTATAAGGACGGCATAGATATAACCTCAGCTGAATTTTATAAGCTCCTGTCCCAGGCTAAGGAACTACCGACAACTTCAGCTCCGTCACCGGGTGATTATTTTGAAGTTTTCAAAAAGGTAGCTGAGAAAGCCGAGAATATCCTTGTGGTAACTCCCTCAGCTAAGTTCACTCACGCTTTTGATTCAGCTAAAAAGGCGGTGGAGATGGCTAAAGATAAGCTGCGCGATGTGGCTGTAGAGGTACTGGACTCTGGAACAGCGGCGGGTGCTCAAGGGTTTGTGGTTTTAGCAGCGGCTAAAGCAGCAGCTTTCAGTGAAAGTTTAGTCCGGGTGATTGAAGCAGCACGAAACCTGATGCCAAAAGTTTATTTGGTAGCTATTATAGATACACTTCACTATTTGGCTAAAGGCGGCAGAGTGCCTCAGATAGCTGCTTGGGCAAGCTCTTTACTTAAAATTAAACCTCTTTTTGAGCTTCTACCTCTGTCTAAAGGAGTCACTTCTGTAGATAGGGTGAGGACCAGACCCAAGGCTATTGAACGCCTTGCCGAGTTTTTGCGAGAGCGTGTGGACAGAAAACCTGTGCATGCTGTGGTAATGCACACTAATGCTTTAGACGAAGCCGAAAAACTAAAAGAACGCATAATTTCGGAATTTAATTGTGTTGAGGTCTATGTTGAGGATTTTACGCCGGTTATGGGAGTGCATACTGGTCCTGGGCTCCTTGGCGTTGCTTTTTATACTGAAGACTGAGTTGGTTAAACAATAAGTGGCAATCTATTATTTCGCTGAACTTTGCCGGTTCTTAGTTTGTAAACTACCTGCTTCCTTGTGCTATCTCTTGGCTCGTGTTGCTGGTGATGTTCTCTATTTAATCTGGGTGAGAGGGCGGCGAAATATAAAAGAGAATGTAGCCTGTATTTTGGGTAGCCAGGCTAATTCTAATGTAGTCAGAAGGGTAGCCAGACAATGTATGCGTAATTTTTGCAAATACGCTATCGATTTTCTCCGTTTTTCCTGCTTGCAGCCCCGCCTCGAAGAGGATAAAATTTCACTCTACGGTCTGGAAAACTTAAATACAGCCCTGGAAGAAGGGAAGGGAGCCATATTAGTTAGTCTTCACCTTGGAAACTGGGATTTGGGGGTAAGGTTCATTGGTAGGCTGGGTTACCCGGTAAATGCTATTGTGGAAACTCTGAAAATAGGTCAGCTGGATAAGTTTGTGCGAAAGTATCGGGCTAATTTGGGAGTCAGGCTGATTGCTACCAAAGAGGGAGTGTCTAAGATGGTGGAGGTATTAAGGAGAAACGAATTGCTGGCTTTGCTAATCGACTCTCCTAAATATGAAAAAGGGATAGAGGTGAAATTTGGTGATAAATTAGCTATATTACCCGCCGGAGCCGCTACTTTAGCCTTGAGGACTGGGGCTAAAATAATTCCCTGCGGACTGGTACGTTTGTCTAACAATACTTTTTGGGGGTTTATTAGTGAACATGTCCATTTTCAACCGAGTGGTGACTTAACCAAGGATATTAGGGAGCTTACCCAGCGCATTGCCCTTGCTTTAGAAGGGACGGTGAGGCAGTTTGCTGACCAGTGGTATATGTTTCGACCATTGTCTAAAGGCATTTGCCAGCAGAGCTGACTTTTTGGGATGATATTAGCAGAACCTTCAGGTAACAACCATATCTTCAAGTAATTTTTTTAAAGCTTTTAGCCATCTATCTCCCAGACGCCTCATATCTAAGCTTATGTACCCGGTGCCTATACGGACTTTGTCTCTGCCTGATGCAAGAGGTAAGCTGTGTAGCCTCTTCCCTGAAGCTAAGTTTATGGTTATTTGTTTTGCTTCAGCGGTAACGGACTCTACTCCCTTGTCAGTAGCCAACAATTTTATTTCTAACATTTCGAACAGGTTTTTCACTGGCCGAGATAGAGGTCCAAACCTGTCCTTGAGTTCTTGGGCGATGTCATCTATTTCCTGAGTATGACCTATCTTGGTTAGCCTGTGATATATAGCTATTCGGGTGGCAGGACTGGGAATATATTCTTCTGGTATGTAAGCAGGTAGAGGTAAGGTGATGGTAGGGGGAAGAAATTCAGTTCGTCTATCTTCAATTTTCCCAGTCTGTTTTGACCTTAATTCGTCCACTGATTCAGCCAGCAGACGGCAGTAGAGGTCAAAACCTACAGCGGCGATATGTCCACTTTGCTCTACTCCTAAGAGGTTGCCAGCACCTCGTATTTCTAAGTCTTTCATGGCGATACCGAATCCAGCGCCTAATTCAGTAGCTTCAAAGATAGTTCTGAGACGTTTCTGTGCTTGAGGAGTTAACCGCTTGTCCTTATCAAACAAAAAATAAGCATAGGCGCGCTCGGTACCTCTGCCTACCCTTCCCCGTAATTGGTAGAGCTGGCTCAAACCCAGTCGGTCAGCCTGGTTTACAATTAAAGTGTTGACATTAGGCATATCCAATCCTGACTCAATAATGATGGTTGAGACTAAGACATCCTTTCTGCCGTCAACAAAGTCCACCATCACCTCTTCCAGTTCATCTTCAGGCATTTGTCCGTGGGCTATGGCTATCCTCGCCTCGGTTACTAATTCTTGTAGCTTATTAGCTACAGCCCTGATATTTTGGACACGGTTATGGACAAAAAATACCTGCCCATTCCTTTCTAACTCCCGGAGTATAGCATCACGAATCAGTCTATCATCATAAGGACCGACATAAGTCTTGATAGGTAAGCGTTCCTCGGGGGGAGTCTCCATGATGCTCATATCTTTGATTCCGACTAAAGACATATGGAGAGTGCGTGGAATAGGTGTGGCGCTGAGAGTAAGGACGTCTACTTCCTGGCGCAGTTGCTTTAGCTTCTCTTTGTGGACAACGCCAAAGCGCTGTTCTTCATCAATAATTACTAAGCCTAAATTTTTGAAGATGACATCTTTCTGCAGCAGACGATGAGTTCCAATGCAGATATCAACGGTACCATTAGCTATGCCTTCAAGGATTATTTCCTGTTCCTTTTCCGAGCAGAAGCGGCTTAGCATCTCCACTCTGATAGGGAAGGCTTGTAGTCTTTCTTTGAAGGTGTTGAAATGCTGCTGGGCTAATACCGTGGTTGGAACTAATAGAGCTACCTGTTTACTGTCCATTACTGCCTTAAAGGCAGTGCGAAGGGCTACCTCTGTCTTCCCGTAGCCAACATCTCCACAGACCAGTCTGTCCATAGGTTTGACCCTTTCCATGTCCTCTTTGACAGCACTGATGGTCTCCAGTTGGTCAGGAGTTTCCATGTAAGGGAAGGATGCTTCGAGTTCCTGCTGCCATATGGAGTCAGGTGAGAAAGCGAAGCCCTCAACTATTTCCCGGGTGGCGTATAGATTTAGAAGTTCCTGGGCGATATTAGCTACTGCCTCTTTAATTCTTTGTTTTGTCCTTGCCCATTCCTGAGTCCCAAGGCGGCTCAAAGCTGGTGGCTGGTCAGTAGCACCGATGTAACGACTAACACGGTCAATCTGGTCGGTGGGCACGTAGAGACGGTCACTGGCAGCATATTCAATGACTAAGTACTCCCGGGTAACATTTTCTAAGGTAATGGAAGCAAGTTGGAGGAATTTGCCGATACCGTGCTCGATGTGGACCACATAGTCACCGGGAGAAAGTTGATACAGGAACCATTGTCGGCGTACTGGTCGTTTCTTGGTGAGACGCCTCTGCTTGAAGAAGCCAAAAAGTTCAGCATCGCTGAAAAGGTTAATTATGTCTTTCAGTATGAAGCCCGAAGACAGGGAACCCTGAAGAAGGGCTATGGAGCCGGGGGGCACCTCAACTATTTCAGTCACAATGGGGACTAAGATGTCTTTCTCTTGCATAAGCTCCCTCAGGCGGCTCGCTTGGTGGCTGATGATAACAGTCCTTTCTTTTTTAACAAGTTTTGTCTTTAAGTCCTTGATAAAAAGGTCGAGTTTGCCGCCGTAGCTGGGTGCCGAAGTGAAAGGGAGGAGAGAATGTTCGAAGTCCTCACTGGTCTCATCATCACCCCATGACCAGAAGTTGAAACACTTCTGGAAGTCTTTTATCTTTTGCCTTAATTGTGCCCAGGATAAATAAGGTATGGGATAGCTTGGAGAGAGTTCATCTCGCTCTATCCGCGTTTCTCGCAATTCTTTGGCTTTGCTGTCCATCTCTTCAACAATAGCCCTGACATCCTCCGGGCTGTCTATGATGACAAAAGCCTCTTTAGGTAGATGGTCAAGCAGGCAGGTGGTATTGGTTGGAGCCAACTCTGGCTGGTCTCCAAGGCTTTCTCTGGCTGGTATGAGGGTAATGGAAGGTATTGTTTTCACAGACCTCTGAGTTTGTGGGTCAAAGAGCCTGATGGTTTCTATCTGGTTGCCGAAAAACTCTATTCGGGCTGGCAGTTCGTTACCCGGGGGGAAAATGTCGATAATACCACCTCTACGACTTACTGCACCAGGCATTTCTACAACCTCTTCCATCTCGTAGCCCATAGCTTCCCATTTAGCTAAGAGTTCCATGAGGTCAATACTCATCCCTGTTGTTAAGGTATGAGAGATGGTAGTGAAGTCCACCGGGCTTATAGTTTTGCTCATTATGGCTGGTGCTGAGGCGATTATTAAGGGCAGCCTGGGGTTATTGGAGGCGGTAGTCCGTTGTGAATTTAATGCAGCAACCGTCTCCAATCTTCCGGATAAGGTAACAATATCTGGAGACAGCTCCTCATAGGGCAGGGTATCAGGTTCAGGGAAAAGATATATTGGTGTTGAAATTGGGCACCAGACCTGAAGTTCATCGTACAGCCTTTTGGCATCTTTAGGTTCGGTGCTTATGACCAGAGTGGGGGATAAGACCTCTTGGTAAAGGGCGGCAATCAAGTAGGGTTTAGCCGCCTCAGCTATTGCCAGGTTAAGCTCCTTACCTCCCTGGGAAAGCTCTTTCAGGAGCTTTCGATAATACGGAGCCTCTTTAACTAATGTCAGTAGTGAAGACAGGTTCATTTTCTCTACTTTGCCCCAAATACCTATAGGGCTAGTTGCCGGTCTGATACTGGTGCCACTGAATCCTTAATCCAGTGGCTTTCTTAACTAGCCCTTTTGTCGTAATTGTAACATGAGGCACCTATAGCAGCAAGGTAAACAGGCTTTGGTGGACATGATATAGTTAATGCCTTATGGTCGACTTTGGAGGGTGATTCATTGGGTTGATTCCAGACAGTTGTTCAACCTATTGCGTGAAACAGACTCTTGCTCAATTCATCGTCATAAATATTAATCGTGCCCATTCTTAGTTAGGTCAGGGCAGAGCCGGGCAGTTTTTGCCAACTAATTTGCATGGTCAAGCGTTCGGTGCTATACTTTACGCTTAACCTCCACACGGCTCTTGTTTCCTAAGGAGATAATTACGTATGACAGTCAAGATTGTTACTGACAGTGGCTCCGACATTACTCAAGAGGAAGCCAAAAGGTTGGGTATCACTGTGGTGCCAGTCTATCTTCGTTTTGGTGACGAAGTCTACCGCGATGTAGTCGATATAAATAGCGATGAGTTCTATCGTAAGCTGGTGACCAGCCCAGTTCACCCTTCTACATCAGCACCGTCGCCAGGAGATTTCGCCCGAGTGTACGAGGAAGCAGCTCAGGAGACCAACGAGGTTGTCTCCATTCATATTACCAGCAAGCATAGTGCTGTTTGCGATGCTGCGCTACTGGGCAAGGAGGTTGTAGAAGAGAAAAGGAAAGGATGTCGGATTGAAGTTGTCGACTCCAAGGGTGTAACTATGTGGCAAGGTCTTGTTGCCATAGCTGCTGCGAAAGCTGCTGAAGTTGGATGCAGCCTACAAGAGGTGGTAAGCAAGGTTAACAAGACCATTAGCCAACTGCGTGTTCTGGCACTTTTAGATACCATAATGTACGCAGTCAAAGGCGGGCGTCTTGGGAAGGCTGCATCTGGAATATCTGCGGTAGAATCATTGCTTCATGTAAAGCTTTTACTTACACTGCATAATGGCGAGATTCGCCCAGCCGGGTTAGTACGTAGCCGAAGCAAAGGGATAGAACGACTGCGTGAGTTCATAAGGTCGGCATCACACATTGAGGACTTGGCTATAGCTCACAGCACCACGCCTGACGATGCTCAGACGCTAGCAGACTACGTATGTTCTCTCTTTCCCAATGTGGTACCGCGTATAGCAAGACTGGGACCTGCGTTAGGTGTCCACGCGGGTCCAGGGGCTCTAATGTCTGTCCTAAAGGAAGCAAAATAGACAAACTTAGAGGAAACCCGCCAGACAATAATGAGGCATGTCTCGTATCTATGAGTGGGTTCACACGCATCACACATTCCGCTAAAAGGTGCAGTCAACGTTTGTCCCTTGGTTGCTTTGCCAACGAAATGCTATAATCTAATAGGCCCTACCATTGAAAGCAGCATGTATGCCGCATGCGCTTTAAGAATTGCGAACCAAATTTAAGGAGGGTGGTGAAATATGAATATCTATGTGGGTAACCTGTCGACTGAGGTAACTGAAGATGAGTTGCGGCAAGAATTCATGGCATTTGGGCAAGTCGCGTCTGTAAACATTATTAAAGACAGGTATAGCGGACAGTCAAGAGGATTTGCCTTTGTTGAAATGCCGACAGTGTCTGAGGGGCAAGCTGCGATTGCCGGTCTTAAAGGTAAGACATTAAGGAATCGGACTCTTGATGTTAGTGAGGCTCGTCCCCGTCCCGACAAAAGAGGTGGTGGAAGAAGGCAGAGAAGATACTAAACCGTTCTTTACAGTGTTGGTTTCTGCTGGATTACACCGAATAAGACGAGAACAAAGACAATAGCTTTGACTCTTGTTTCTAGTGCTAATGGGGCTCTCCAGATAAGCGTGTCACAGATAAACTTTACCAGCTGTGGAGTCTTTCGCCTCATCCATCTGTATTTCTTTACCATATTTCCTCCGTATACTATTGCTGTCTCCTTCTAAGAGCAGCCCCCAGAAATCAGAAGATGGGTACCCCAACACC
>CAZJMM010000062.1:0-7809 GCA_964547155.1 uncultured Dehalococcoidaceae bacterium
CTTGCTCCATGCTTTTTACGCAAACTGTGTCATAAATACCCAAATAGCCATCAACAAAGAATATGATGATAATTCCAATAAAGCAAAGCAGAACCCCATATAAGTACAGGTTCCTTTTCTGCCCCTTATTCATAACCGAATAATCCTTAATTTAATTTTCCTTCCTTATTACTTCCGGAGCACTGCCCCAAATTCGTGATGTAAAGCATCCAGAATTTGTTTTTGTACCTGAGCGACCTGTTCGTCTGTCAGAGTTTTTGTTTGTGATTGATATACGATTCTGAAAGCAAGAGACTTCTTTCCACGAGGTATTTGCTCACCACGATACAGGTCGAAGAGAGCAAGTCGGCTTACTAAAGGAAATTTTTGGATGGCGTCCCTAACTTGCTTATAAGTCACCTTTTCATCTATCACTAAGGCAATATCACGTATTATACTCGGAAAACGGGGTAAAGGCTCATATTTTTTCAAACTAACAGTAGAACTTGATATCTGTTTTAAGTCAATTTCTATGAGGTAGGTAGTACCAGAAAGTTCAAAGGCTTCCGCAACTTTAGGGTGTACTTCACCGATAATACCCACTCGAACATTACCGACTAAAACATCAGATCTTTTGCTGGGGTGCAAACTCTTGTCATTAGCAATGTCAAATTTTATTTCATTCCCAATCCAGCATAGAAGCCCCTCAACAATCCCTTTAGCGTCAAAGAAATCCATCAATCCGCTTTGTTGTCTCCAGAAAAGCCCTAAGCGCTCTCCATTAAGTATTGCACACAGCTCTTCCTTTTCTTCAGGCAAATCTCCTTCTCGAGGTATAAATACCTTGCCAATCTCAAAAAGTCTGAAGGCACCTGTTCCATACTTCTGATTGAAAGCCAAGGTAGCTAACAAATTAGCCCTCAGGGTAGTCCGCAGGCATTCTTGCTCTCGGGTCATAGGATTAGCTATTCTTAATGGCTGGGGACCGATAAGACGTTGATCAGGAGAAAGCTTTTTCAGAAGGTCAAGGTTAGTTAATGAATAGGTAAGAACTTCCTGGAAGCCGCAGCTAAGCATAATATTTCGTAGTTTTTCCCTGACAGTAAACTCTGGTGTTAATCTACGAGCAGGTACGGGAGCCGCAAGCATAGTTGTTGGAATTTTGTCATAACCAATAACACGTGATACCTCCTCAACCAAGTCAACCGAGCCGCAAACATCTGTCCGCCAATAAGGCACTGTAACCAAAATTCGTTCCGATACTTCTGGTTTTTGGCATTCAAATCCTAAAAGATTTAAGGTCTTAATTATACTATTGAGTTTTATGTCCATTCCCAGAAGTCTTTTTACTTCAGAGATAGTAAGCGATATAGGATTCCTTTCCGTTTTTCCTGGATAAGCATCCCAGATACCTTTAGCAGCCTGTCCACCTGCTATTTCCAAAATCAATTGAGTCGCTCGTCTTAATGCTGGTAGTGGTAATTCGTGGCTAAGCCCTTTTTCGAAGCGCAGGGATGCCTCACTTTTCAAACCGAGTTTAGCAATACCTCGACGGAGTATAGCTCGGTCGAAATTTGCCGACTCTACTAATATAGCTGTGGTTGCTTCAGTTACTTCAGTATCGAGTCCACCCATAATACCAGCAATAGCCACGGCTCGGTCTGCATCGGCGATAACCAACATGTCAGAATTCAAAGTCCGTTCCGTCTCGTCCAAAGTCGTCAATACTTCTTTATCCTTAGCTCGACGTACTACAACCCGCTCTCCAGCAATTTTTCTGTAATCAAAAGCATGGAGGGGTTGTCCATATTCCAGCATTACATAATTAGTAATATCAACAATATTGTTTATGGGGCGCATGCCATAAGCCATTAATCGTTGCTGTAGCCAATGAGGGGAAGGAGCAATCTTAACTCCAGTAATTACACTTGCACAATATCTTGGACATAGAGCTGGCTCAACGATTTCTACAGAAGCAAAGGACTCTACTGGCTTCTCTAATTCCTTATAGTTAATTTCTGGCACCCGCAGAGCTTGTTCAGTAAGCGCTGCTATCTCCCGAGCAATTCCAATTACTGATAGGCAATCAGGACGGTTGGGAGTTATATCTAAATCAAGAATTACATCTCCCAAGTATTCAGCAAGAGGGACCCCTACTGGTGCTTCAGACGGCAGAATCATAATGCCTTGATGGTCATCAGAAATTCCAAGCTCTTTCTCCGAACAAACCATACCCTCAGAGGTAATACCACGAATTTTTGCTGGCTTCAATTTAACAGTTTCCCCTGTGTGCCCATCTATGAGTTCAGCACCAACATCAGCAAAGGGCACTTTATCGCCAATTTTAAGATTAGGGGCGCCAGTAACTACTGTCACCCGCCGGCTCTTAAGATCAACAGTAACCAATTTTAGACGGTCAGCATTGGGATGAACGTCAAGGGCTACCACCTCCCCTATCGACACATTTGTCCAGGCACCCCCAATAATCTGGATTCCCTTAACCTCTACCCCCGCCATAGTCAGCTTCTTTGCTAATTCACCGGGAGGAAGGACAATATCAACATATTCCTTTAGCCATTTAAGAGAGACTTTCATTGGCTTATATCACCAGAGTGCCTAAAACTGGCTTAAGAACCTGAGGTCATTACTGTAAAAAAGACGAATATCATCAATACCATATCGAAGCATAGGAACGCGCTCAACACCCATACCAAAAGCAAAACCTGTATACGTATCAGGGTTGATGCCAACTCGTCTTAAGACTTCGGGGTGTACCATGCCTGCACCCAATATCTCAATCCAACCAATGCCACTGCATAGCCGACAACCGGCTCCGCTACAAACAAGGCAATCAATAGCCATTTCCACCCCCGGCTCTACAAAGGGAAAATAGTCGCACCGGAAACGTGCTTTCCTTTCAGTACCAAAAAGACAGCGGGCGAACTCAAAAAGAGTACCCTTCAGATCAGCCAAAGTGATGTTTTTATCTACAGCCAGTCCTTCAACCTGATAAAACATTGACTCATGAGTTGCATCTGTTGCCTCATATCGGTAAACACGCCCAGGAACTATCACTCGGATGGGTGGACGCGTTTTTTCCATAACTCGAATTTGCATCGGAGAGGTATGTGTCCGTAGAAGCATTGGTCTGTCACCAACATCAGTCTCAAAATCCACCCACAAGGTTGCCATCATGTCTCGAGCTGGATGGTCTTTAGGGATATTAAGTGCCTCAAAGTTATAATAGTCCCATTCCACCTCTGGTCCCTCAATGGTCTGAAAACCCATACCAATAAAAACGTCACAGATTTCTTTAAGTATTTGTGTGATAGGATGTAATCGTCCCAGAGAAACAGGCTGCCCTGGTAAGGTAACGTCCAAACCTTCGTGGCTCAGAGAGGCAGCCACATGGGCTTCTGTCAAATCTTCCTTCTTTCTACTTAGAGCAGTCTCAAAACCTTTTTTAAGTTCATTAGCCCGGGCTCCAATCGACTGCCTTTCTTCTAAAGGTAGGGTGGCCAAAGAACGCAAAATCTGCATTAAGCCGCTTTTCTTACCTAAATAGCGGATTCGCCAAGTCTCAAGTTCTTCAAGCCCGCTAACCTTGTTTAGTTCTTCAAAAGCTTGCGAGGCAAGCTCTTCAAGTTGTTTCAGCATTTTTCTTCGAGAGGGTTATACATCTGGGCAGGCTATTTTTCGCTTTTGCCAGAAACTAATGCTAATACTTTAGAAAAAGTAGAGAGGTCCCTTGTAGCCATTTCTGACAAGATTTTGCGGTTCAACCCTATCTTCAGCTTCTTAAGATCTGCCATAAATTGGCTATAAGAAATCCCGTTAACTCTAGCGATAGCATTAATACGGGTGATCCACAGCCGCCTCACATCTCTTTTACGTTCACGACGATGCCGATAAGCATAGCTCAGCGCATGCAACATAGACTCATGAGCACGCCGATACAAAGTGCGCCGAGTAGCTTGATGACCTTTTGTCAGATTAAGAACTTTCTTATGCCGACGGTGAGTAACCAGACCACCTTTAGTTCGTGGCAAAGATAACCTCCTTATTTCACCCCATAAGGTAAAAGTTTCTTTATACGTGTTCTATCAGAAGAATGCAGAGGCAACATTTCATCGTACAGGCCTCGAGCTCTGGCAGCTCTCCTTCGCCTCAGGTGGCTCTTATTGCCTTTACTGCGCATGAGTCTACCACTACCAGTCACATGGAACCGTTTTTTGGCTCCTTTATGAGTTCTAAGTTTAGGCATTTAACTCTCTTTTCCTACTTTCATTTCTTTATGCTGATGATGCGGTAGAATAGTTAGGCTCATATTTGTTTCTTCGACAACAGGAGAACCGTCTATTATACCTGTCCCCTTCAAATCTTCGGTCACTTTTTTAAGTATTTTCCAACCACGCTCCGGATGGGTAGCCTCTCGTCCTCTGAAAATTAAGGAGACCTTTACTTTATCACCATCTTCCAGTAGCTTCTTCATTATCTTAATTTTTGCATCCAAATCATGGTCTTTTATCCTTGGTCTTAGGCGGATTTCTTTTAACAGCCCAGCTTTTAGCCCCTTGCGAACTTTACGCTCCTTTTTCGTCTGCTCATACTTATATTTACCGTAATCAAGCAACCTACATACCGGAGGCCTTGCCGTCGGCGCTACCTCCACCAAGTCAAAATTGCGCTCTTTAGCAATCTGTAATGCTTGCAATAAAGACATAACCCCCAACTGCCCTCCTGTCTCTCCAACAAGCAGAACCTCTTTAGCCTTTATCCCTTGGTTAACACGAAGTTCTTTAATTATACCTTTCTTCACCCCTTTCTTTTATTGACTTTGGGCCAAAATATAACACATCTTTGAATCAAAAATCAAAGCTTATTATTAATAGCCATTTCGATTCTCTTATTAAATTCAGAGACAGATATAGAACCTAAGTCTTCGCCATTCCGCAACCGAAGAGAAACAGTGGAAGATGCCAGCTCCTTATCTCCCACTACGAGCATAAAAGGAATCTTTTCTGTCTGTGCTTCTCTTATCTTCAAGTTCATCCGTTCCGAGCGGTCGTCTACCTGGGCACGGATATTCTTCTTTCTGAGCTCAGTCTCCAAACTATGAGCGTAGTCAACATGGCGGTCTGCTATAGGGATTATTACTACTTGAACTGGAGACAGCCACACTGGAAATGCGCCTCCATAATGTTCTAGAAGGCAAGCCAAAAACCGTTCCATACTGCCTAAGACAGTTCGGTGTATCATGACTACCAAATGTTCTGAGCCATCACTACCAACATAACTAACATTAAAACATTGCGGTAAATTGAAATCCACTTGGATAGTTGGACCTTGCCACAGCCCGCCTAAAGCATCTTTAAGCTTGATATCAATTTTGGGTCCATAAAATACCCCCTCTCCTGGGTCTACTTTATACTTCATGTGACCGGTCTCTAAAACTCGTGCCAGGGATTCGGTAGCTTGTTCCCAGATTTCAACAGTTCCAGTGTATTTTTCAGGACGAGTCGCTAAAAGAAGCTCATACTCTTGAAAACCAAAGGTTCTCATCATAAACCGGGCTAACTCTAAGACCTCAGCTACTTCAGTCTCAATCTGGTCAGGGCGACAAAAAATGTGAGCGTCATCTTGAGTAAACCCTCTTACCCTAGCTAGACCATGCAACACCCCTGAACGTTCATACCGGTAGACTGTACCTAATTCAGCATAACGTAGGGGTAGATTTCGATAACTACGTATCTGAGTCTTGTAAATAAGAATATGTCCTAAACAGTTCATAGGTTTAATAATATATTCTTGTCCCTCAATATCCATTGGCGAGTATAGATTGTCTCGGTAGAAGTCCCAGTGTCCGCTGGTCTTCCATAAGTCCAGCTTAGCAATATGAGGTGTGTACACAATTTCGTAGCCTCGTTTTAGATGCTCTTCCTTCCAAAAATCCTCAATAAGCCGTCGTATTACTGCTCCCTTCGGGTGCCAATGGACCAGACCTGGACCAGCAACCTCGTGGATACTGAATAGGTCAAGCTCCTTACCTAATTTTCTGTGGTCACGCTTGGCTGCTTCAGCCACACGAGCTAAATAATCCTCAAGTTCAGTCTCTGTTTCAAAAGCAACACCATAAATTCTTTGTAGCATTGGTTGCTTTTCATCTCCCCGCCAGTAGGCGCCGGCAATATGAGTAAGTTTAAAAGCTCCAATCTCCCCGGTAGAATTTAGGTGAGGACCACGACATAGGTCAAAGAAAGAACCTTGCCGGTACGTGATTACCCGTTCATCAGGAAATTCCTGAAGCAGTTCTAATTTGTAAGGTTGAGCAGAAAATAATTTACGAGCTTTCTCCTTGTCAATTTCCTCTCTTAGAAAGGGCAGATTTTGACCTATTATTTCCTTCATCTTTGTCTCAATTACGGACAAGTCATCGGTACCAAGGGTGCGGGGCAACTCAAAATCATAGTAAAAACCATTTTCGATAGCTGGTCCAATACCGAATTTAACCTCTGAGAAAAGAGACTGGACTGCTTGAGCCATCACATGAGCTGCTGAATGCCTCATTATTTCCAGTCTCTGTTCCTTCGCATTATCACCTGGTAAAGCCATTTTACCTTACACTTCTTTTGCCAAAAAACCTCACACTACTAACCGCGTGAGGTTAACCAAAAAGGAATAATTCACTCTAATTTTAAGACAGTAGACTTCCTATCTAAAATTGACGGCATAAGTTTATTGTCTTAAGTAGTATTTGTCAAAGGTAGAGAAATGATTTCCCGTCGTGTTTCTGGTTAGTGAGATGAATTGGCGTGACAATACCCAATTAACCTCTATTCTTACCACTCTTAGTAGGAGAACTGTTAAGACTTCTAATGAGTTGTGTAGTGTCTAACCCTGGCCAGCCCCCTTTAATGATGTCTAAATTGACGAAGGTTTCAGTTCTCAAAACACTGGGGAGAGCAGAAATTTCTTTCTCAATAAATTGAGAAAGTTCGACTGCTGACCGAGTCATAACCATCGCTATGAGGTCATACCTGCCAGTGACAAAGGCTAAATAGCATACATTTGGTTTTTGAGCCAGGCTTTCTGCCACGCTTCTCAGGTCAGCCATTCGAACCTGCAGCCCCATGATGCTTATGAAGTTGTAGCCTAATTGGCGTGGATTTATCACAGCAACTATTTTTATGATATTCCTACCAATAAGATCTTTAACCCTCTTTCGCACGGTACCTTCAACTACCCCAAGTACATGGGCAAGGTCTACATAGCTCTTCCTACCGTTATTTTGTAACTCCTATATCAACTTTCGGTCAACTTCATCAATCATCTGAACCAGCCCTCGAGCCAATTAAGCACAATTTTAGCACATACTCAATCATTTTTGAATCAGCACTAATGAACTAACTCAACAAAGCTGCATCAATGATTACGATTTCCATAAATAAATATGGCAAAACCCCTTGACAATTTACGATTTTAAATGCTAAATTATGCGCAGATGTGTTACATTTTGCAACATAATTTTACCATTAAGCAAGGGATATCCACTTAAAGAAGTGTGCGGGCAAAGCTTACAGAAGTACATCAATCCTGAGTTAGATCCCGTAGTCGAATAGAGAATGGAGCTATAGAAACTGAATCATGTCTGAAGTATTAGTATTAAGTAGGTATGAAATCGAGAGACTTCTCAATATGGGTGAAACATTAAAAGCAATCGAGCATACCTTTAGACTCAAAGCCGAAGGCAGAACTATTATGCCCCCAAAATTATATTTAGACCTTCCAGAATACCAAGGTGATTTCAGGGCTATGCCAGCCTACATTGAT
>CAZJMM010000063.1:0-7711 GCA_964547155.1 uncultured Dehalococcoidaceae bacterium
TGGCTCATTTATAGCTGTAGCTGTCCCAACCATTATACTCGGACTCGTATTCTATGTATTATTGGGTCGGTTAGGCTTTATCAGAAAGGCTGAACAAAAAATACTCAATGAGCGTACTGAGACACACCCAGCTCCAGGTCACATGCGTCGGCTGGTGTCCTTTGTTGCTCTTGGGATAGCTGGTCAGACTTTCAGCGGCTCTATCACATCGTTCATTCCGTTGTTTTTTGTTGGAAGTTTTGGCGCCAGCAGAGAAGCTGCTGGTGCTTTGTTAACTTTTGTCTACGCTGGAAGTTTATTGGCTGGACCTTTGGGAGGGTATATCTCTGACCGCTTGGGGAAAGTGCCAGTGATGCTTGTGTTTAGCCTTATTGCTGCCCCTGTCGTTTATCTGTTGAACATAGTGCCCTTTGATTGGAGCATGTATGTGGTACTAATTGTCATGGGCATGTCGTTATTTCTCGTTATGCCAGTGACGGAATCTTACATCATCAGCCGGACTTCGGAACGCAACCGTTCAACAGTGCTGGGTATTTACTACGCAGGTAGCAGAGGAGGCGCTGGTGCCATAACGCCGGTGTTAGGCTATCTCATTGACCACCACGGGTTCTATAGCAGTTTCACAATTATGAGTGCTGCCTTTTTTGTAATCACCCTCGGTTGCGCCATATTTCTATGGGGAAGTCGAGACTGACTATTGGGCTTACTTAGTATGTCGAAAAGGTTTTTTGATCAATGAGGAAACGATTCCCGCAGATATTCGTTGGCTGGTGGATGGTTTTGGCTACCGGCATTCTTTCTGGTTTAGGGAGCGGATTTTATATGCTAGGGCTTTCGGTAATTTTCAAACCCCTTGCTTTCGAACTTGGTTTGAGCCGGGCGGCGGCATCGGTGGCTGCTGGGATCGGCATATTATGCATTAATCTTGTGCTTCCACTTAGTGGCTGGCTCTCTGATAGATTTGGGCCGAAATGGGTGGTCATCACCGGCACCTGTATTATGGGCATTGGCTTGGTGCTAATGAACTTCGTCACCTCGTTCTGGAGTTACTGCATAGTCTGGGGAGTGATAATGGGGGCGGGAAATAGCTTGGGCTTTATGGTGGCTATAGACACAATGTTGACCAACTGGTTCACAAGAAAAAGAGGGCTAGCTTTTGGCATCAGATTTGCCCTCATTGGCATTGTGTTGGTAATGGTGCTGCCGATTATCAGCTGGTTAGTAACAACACAAGGCTGGCGGACAACCTGCTTGATATGGGCGGGGGTGATATTTGCTGGTGTACCTCTTGCGTTGTACTTCGTAAAACAGAGGCGCCCGGAATACTATGGTTTACTCCCTGATGGAGCCAAAGTGGAGTCAGGCTCAGAAGCAGGCGTAGACGTTATGATAGATAGAGGTGTAGAGTATGCCGCTAGTTTCCAGGAGACGGAGTTTACCCTTAGGCAGGCAATGAGAACGTCGTCTTACTGGATACTAACCGTAGCCTCGATTGTTTGGCAGGTAATTTTTCAAAGTTTTAACATCCATTCTATTCCTTTTTTGACTGATATGCGTATTGACCCAATTGTAGCTGGTAGCATGATGTCAATGATGGTATTCTTCACTATCCCGTCGAGGTTGTTTGGTGGGATTATTGCTGACCGCGTTGGAAAAGACAACCTAAAGTTTTTACTGGCAGGGTCATTTCTATTTATGGCTGTAGGGATTGCGGCTTTCCTCTTGAGCCAAACCTTAGCCATGCTATACATCTTCCTCATCCTGTGGGGCTTCGGCAACGGGGCATTGGCACCTTTGGACATTTTAACAAGGGGGCGCTACTTTGGGCGGAAAGCATACGGTTCAATCTATGGCAGCTCAGCAATATTCTTAGCACCACTATCATTCTTAGCCCCTATCTATGTTGGTCGGGTATACGATGTTACTGGTAGCTATATAACCGCCTTCATCCTATTCGCGGCACTTGCAGCCTTTGCTGCGTTCCTTGTGTGCCTCATCCGAGTTCCCAAACCGCCAGCCCATAACAGTGATATCCGTCGTTCCATGTGACAATTAGCCATGCTCCCAACCGCCTCAACACCGCGGTGTGCGATAACGCCAATGGCTTCCACAAATGCCTCTTTGTATAGGCAGGAGTTGGTCCCTGCTGGCGTCCGTCTTAGGATTTCACTTCCATTGGCTTGTCACGGACGTAGCAGGGTGATATATGAGTGGCTGCTTCGAACTAGGCTTGGATGCGAGGTATGCGACAAGTTTGGTGCTTGTTAAAAGTAGGAAAACAGAGCGGGCTCACCTAAAGAATGAGCACCACAACGATGCAGGTGAGCCCGCAAGTAGTTGACTATTGTCCAGACCTCTTATAGAATGAAAGGCAACGTAAGCCAGAGCGATTGCTTGGGCAGAAGTGCGCTTTGTTTTACAAATGTAGGTTCTTGCTAAAAATTTGTGGTCCTGTGATTCACCCTCTGATTCTTAGTGATGAACAGGGCTGCCTCTCCCTTTCTTCAGAGTTGTTAAGTCTTATTACCTTGCATCCTCGCCTCTCATTGTATTGTCAAAGGAGGTACCTCATTGCCTAAGTTCTCTCTTGCTCCTTCAGAAGCAAAATTCTTTGTTCTCTTTAAACAGAGTGCCCAGGCGGCAGTGAAGGTAGCTCAACAGTTAAAAGATATGCTGGACATGTGGGAAGATATTGAAAAAAGGGTTGAGGCGATAACTGAATTGGAGCATCAGGGCGACGCTGCCACTCATGAGATTATTGCTCAATTGCATCGTACCTTTGTTACTCCCTTTGACCGAGAGGACATCGCCCTTTTGGCTCATTCCTTGGATGATATAACTGACTTTATAGAAGCAGCCGCTTACGACATGCTCCTTTATAAAATAGAGCGCCCTACTAATAGAGCCAAAGAATTAGCTTATGTTATCGTGCAAATAACAACCGAGGTAGAAAAGGCGGTGTCTGAACTACATAATCGGGTTGACCTAAAGCGGACTCTTAGGCGATGTGTAGAGATTAATCGCCTGGAGAATATGGCAGATAGAGTATATCGCTCGGCAATGGCTGAGCTTTTTGATGATTCAAAAGATATTGCCTACGTTATCAAATGGCGTGAGATTTATGAGCATATGGAAAGGGCTACTGACAGGTGTGAGGATGTGGCAAATGTCCTGGAGGGTGTGGCTCTAAAGTATGCCTGACCTCTAATGCCAAAGTTGAACACCTCAATTCAGCAGGGCAAACGAACGTGGATATAACCTTGGTAATAGTGCTGCTGTTAGTTCTGGCAGCCGAATTTACCAATGGTCTGACGGATGCTCCTAATGCTATTGCTACAGTAGTCTCCACCCGTGTTCTTTCCCCTTACCGAGCAGTTGTTATGGCTGCAGTACTCAATATCTTAGGAGTAATACTTACAGGTACTGCTGTGGCAACCACTATTGGTAAGGATATCGTCAAACCGGAAGTAATAGGGCTCCACACTGTGGCAGCAGCCATGATAACCGTCGTTATCTGGACTATGGCGGCTTGGCGATTTGGACTCCCTACCAGTGAGACTCATGAGATGCTTGCTGGGCTGGCGGGTGCTGGGTTAGCTACCGCCGGACCCTCGGTGTTACTGTGGGCAGGGTGGCAAAAGGTACTGATAGGTTTAGGGTTATCCACTGCCCTTGGTTTCTTTTTTGGCTTTGTGCTTATGGTCATTATTTATCGTTTGTTCCGTCGTGCCAGCCCTGTCTTCATTAGGGCGACCTTCGGTCGTTTTCAGATACTTTCGGCGGCTTTTATGGCATTCAGCCACGGCAGCAATGATGGACAGAAGTTCATGGGGGTCTTTGCCTTAGCGCTGTTATTGGGAGGCGTGTTGCCGCAGTTTCATGTGCCCCTATGGGTTATACTTCTCTGTGGGATTGTCATGGGACTGGGCACTATGCTGGGGGGCTGGCGCATTATCAAGACCATGGGTTTCCGGATTACTCGACTTGAACCAGTTCATGGTTTCGCTGCTGAAACCTCAGCCAGTGCGGCTATCATGTTAGCTTCTTCTGCGGGTGTACCCTTGAGTACTACCCATACCATTAGTACTGCCATCATGGGTGTTGGCAGTACCCGTAGGTTTTCTGCAGTTAGGTGGGGAGTCACTACACAGATTGTCTTGACTTGGCTCCTTACCTTTCCTGTTTGCATGGGGCTCGGTTTTCTGTTTGCCTGGTTGTTCAAACCGATATTCTAATATCCTTAGCTACAAAATGGGCACCAATGCGTCCTTTGGCTGAAAGATTGAGAATGGCGTTAGTCAGCTTGTCTATCAACCCAAGCCACAAGGCTAAACCAATGATTAGGGCGATAGCAATGGCAGGAGCACTAACTTAACAATTTGTCCAGTGGCGTGTTATAGTTAACCGAAATATGCGCTATGCTATTTTGGCGGATATCCACAGCAATTTGGCTGCATTTGAATCCGTGCTTCAGGATATAGAGGCTAAAGGCGACTGTGACCAGATATGGTGTCTCGGAGATGTGGTGGGCTATGGTCCTGATCCCGGGCAGTGTATTAAACTACTACGAGAATACAATCATTTATGTATTGCCGGCAATCATGATTGGGCGGCTATACACAAAATTGATACTTCAGACTTCAATCCAGTAGCTGCTGAGGCTTGTCATTGGACAGCTCAACAATTGACCGATGACGATATAAGTTATCTTGAAAATCTGCCTTTGAACCTTTGTCAGGGTGATTTTACCCTCGTCCATGGTAGCCCCAGGGAGCCTATCTGGGAGTATCTCTTGTCTACAAGAGCCGCTCGGGACAATTTTGGCTATTTTGAGACGAGTTTCTGTTTCATAGGACATTCCCATGTGCCTCTGGTATTTGAGTATGTCGACCAATCAGGCAAGTGTACTCTAAGACAGTTGGAGGCTGGGGATGTACTGGAACTGGGGGAACATCGACTCATTATCAATCCGGGTGGCGTAGGTCAGCCAAGGGATGGCGACCCCAGAGCCAGCTATGGTATTTATGATGCTGAAGCTAAGGTATACTATCACTACCGTGTTGAATATGACATAAGAGCTACGCAGAGAAGATTAGTAGAGGCTGGCTTACCTTTGCCGTTGATTTTGCGTTTGAGCCAGGGTATATAGCTTGAAAAGTCCACTTACTTATAATAATATATAATGTTTTTGGGTCGTGCTAAGCGGGGAACTAGCGGTGCCCTGTACCCGAGAGCCGCTATAGCGGGGCTGAAGTCCAACTCGAGGTTTTGTTTTTTGGGACTGTCCCTGGTAAAGAGGCGATGAGGGCTGGGTCTTGCGCGGCGGAGGGCTACAAACCCCGTCAGGTCCGGGAGGAAGCAGCGGTAAGTAGTTGTCTCCGGGTGCCGCAAGGTCACCTGGTCGGAGCTTTCTTTACAGGGATAAGCTAAAGGGCAAAATCGACAGTTTGGTGCACGACCCTAAAAAATAATTGAAAACAGGAGGATAACAAATGGCAGAAAAGAAACGGTATGGTGTACTGGAAATGGATGACGAGACCAAGCGAAAATTAGACAGAGAGATAAGGCGTCAGCCCTTCCATCGGGCTCCTGTTCCGGAAATTAAGGAAATGCTAAAGGAAGTAAGAAAGGGCATGCCCAGAATTATAGATGTCCACTGTCATCCCTATACCAAAGAAGGTTGGAGAAGTTTGGGGAAGTTTCGCACTTATCTTGAGACTTATCTCTACGCAAAGAAAAATGTCACCGCAGAATTGGTAACCCAGGAATCACCTACGGAAGAAGAATGGGTTTTACCTTATCGAGAACTTGGCGTCGTCTGCATACCGACTGCCTGGGCTGCTGAGACCAAAATGGCACCTGGCGACCCTCTTTATAAGGACAATACTAATGACGAGTTGGCGGACTTGAGAGACAAATTTCCGGATGTAGTTATTGCTGCCTGGGGCTCTGTTGACCCGTGGCAGGGTAAGAAAGCTCTACAGGAAGTAGAAAGGTGTGCCAAAAAGCTGAAACTCTTGGGCATCAAGTTCCAGCAAGCCGGACAGCAGTTTCACGTTGACGATAAGAAGATAGCTTATCCAATCTGGGACCTGTGTCAGAATCTGGGGATGCCGGTGAAATTCCACTGTGGCTTCACCGGGTTAGCCAGTGGTTCACCAGGTGGGATGGGTGTAAAATTAAGCTACACCATGAATCTCATCCCCGGTGTTGACGATGTAGCCGCGGATTTTCCAAAGCTAAAGATAATCATGCTCCACCACGCTGAAGGTCGTGACGAGGATGCTTGCTTGATATGCCGGCATAAGGGCAATGTCTATCGGGAAGTTTCTGGCATGTGGCCCGAATATTATGAGGTTAATGTGCCCCGAATGTGGTATGAGATGAACCGCCGCCAGCAGGACAAGTATATGTTCGGTTCAGAATATAATCTGTTCCCGCTTGATGGAATCCTTTACCAGCATTTGCAGAAGGATTATAGAGAAGGCCTCCTAGAGAGGCTCTTCTGGAAGAATACCATACGCATCTTGGGTGAAGACTTTGATAGAGTCGGAGTCAACCTCAAGGAGTGGAAACAAAACCTGGACGAAGTATAAGCAAACAGGACAACGGTGGAGGTGGACATGCGAGAAGACTTACAAAAACTCGAAGAGTTAGAGAAAATAGCCAAAAGTGGTGAGTCTCAGGAAGCTATTGATAAGCAGCATGCTGCTGGTAAACTGACGGCACGGGAAAGAATCGACTTACTCCTTGATGAGGGGACTTTTGTTGAGCTGGGCCTGTTTATGCAACACCAATGCTATGACTTTGGCATGGAGAAACGGCGACCTTACGGGGATGGAGTGATAACAGGCTATGGAAAAGTGGACGGGAGGCTAGTTTATGTTTATGCTCAGGACTTCACTGTATTGGGTGGCACGGTGGGACATACTCATGCCGACAAGATATGCAATGCCATGAGATTAGCAAGAAGGACCATGGCGCCCATTGTTGCTTTGGTGGATACAGGTGGTGCTCGAATTCAGGAAGGTGTCAGTACCTACGGTCCCATTTTTACCGAAAACATACTAGCCTCTGGAGTAGTCCCTCAGATATCAGCCATTATGGGTAACTGCGCTGGTGGTGGTGTCTATTCGCCAGCTCTCACCGACTTCACTTTCATGGTTGAAGGTACGAGTTATATGTTTATTACTGGTCCGGAAGTAATCAAGCGGGTAACTGGTGAGGAAATTACTATGGAAGACTTGGGCGGTGCTAAGACTCAGAGTGAAGTCTCAGGGAATGCTGACTTTACTGCTAAAGGCGATAAGGACTGCCTGCAACAGATTAGAAAACTGCTGGGCTTCTTACCCTCAAATTACACCGAGACGCCCCCTACTGCCGATACCAATGATGACCCCAACCGTTGTGATGAAGAGTTAGATGATATTGTCCCCGCTGACCCTAAGCGCCCCTATGACATGCGTCAGGTAATCTCCAAGATAGTGGACAATGGTGACTTTATGGAGGTGAAGGCTGGGTTCGCTCGGAATATCATCACCGGGTTCGGTCGTTTGTGTGGCTATTCTATAGGTATCGTCGCCAACCAACCGTCAGTTGCTGCTGGCACATTGGATTCAGATGCCTGTGACAAGGCTGCTCGATTCTATCGATTTTGCGATTGCTTCAACATCCCCATAATTTGTCTGGTAGATGTCCCCGGCTATTTACC